>CAYLVH010000108.1:0-1998 GCA_964387095.1 uncultured Oscillospiraceae bacterium | reverse complement strand
GGAATCTTCCCGCAGGGCTTTTTCTTTTGCGTGTTCTGCGGTGTTGCCTTAATAGTTATATTTAGAATATTGTAAAAGCTTATCGCAGTTCTTGTTTTCGGGAACTGCGATAATGTGCTTATATCCGTAACAAGCAGGGAAATTGTATTGACACTTTCCGAATATAAGAAAACGGTGTAACCCATTTTACTAAGTTACACCGTATCTTAATTAAAAAACTTCCTTATCTGGCGCTGTGAAATGAGACGGCCCCTTTTTGCGGCGCTTTTCAGTTTTCCAGAAGGGATAACAGCTTCTCCGGGGAGATGCTGTCATTCATATTATACCGGCCCAGCAGGCGAAGACTCTGGGGGTCCCCTCTCAGGAGCGTGTTGGTCTTTTTCGTCATAGTGAAGGTGACCTGAAGCCCCGAATCTTCCAGAAGGGCCTCGCTCTTCTGGGAGTAACGGCCATAGGGATAGGCAAAGGCCACCGGGGAGCTGGGGAGCAGCTCCTCCATGCGCAGGCAGTCTTCCAAGACCAGGGCGGAATATTCCAGATCGCTTTCGCCGGCCAGCTGCAAAATGCCCGCCCGAACCGGCTCGGTATCCAGGCCGGAAAGCTGGTGGAAGTCGTAGCCGTGGCTCTGGATGTCAATCAGGCCGGAGGTCTCCATCTCCTCCGCCTGCTCCAAAGTGAAGTGGGGAGTGATGGGGATGCCGGTGTCCTTATATGTATCCTTGCCCATGGAGACGCCGATGACGAAAATGGTGGCGTGCATGCCATACTCCTGTAGGAGGGGATAGGCATATTCGTAGTTGCTGAGATAGCCGTCGTCAAAGGTGATGAGCACCGGGTTTTCCGGCAGGTCCGCGTCCCGATACACATAGTCCAGCAGGTCATCAATGGTGACGGTGTTGTAGCCGGCATCCTCCAGAGCCGCCAGATGCTGGGCAAATAAATCGATGGAGATGGTGGAATTGGCATCCCCCTCCTGGGACAGATGGTGGTACATGAGGACGGGAAGATCTGCGGCGGCGTCCCGCTGGAAAATTTCATAATGGCGGCAGAACTGCATGAGGATCTGAGCCACCTGGGCCCGGGTAGCCCCAGCAGTGGGGGACAGGGTGCTGGCCGAGGTGCCGGTGATGATGCCGGTGCTGACCGCCCACTGGAAAGCCTCCAGGGCATAACCGCTGACGGCGGTCATATCCGTGTATGGGGGCAGGGAGGACCGGCTGGAGGTGTCATAGCCCTGAAGTTTTGCGTACTGATAGAGCAGGGCCACCAGCTGCTCCCGGGTCAGCGAGGCCTGGGGGCTGAAGGTGGTGGCCGAGGTGCCGCTGGTGATGCCATTCTGCCAGGCCCAGATCACCGGCTTCTGATACCAGGCGCCATTGGGGATGTCGGTGAAGGGAGCGGTTCCCTCCACAGTGGGGGAGCCGTTCAAGCTGTAAAGCACGGTGACCAGCATGGCGCGGTTCATGGTGGTCTCCGGCTCGAAGGTCACTGAGCTGGTGCCGGAGAAGAGCCCCTGATACCAGGCGTAGACCGTGGCCTCCCGGTACCAGGCGTTGGAGGAGACATCCTGGAAGGAAAATACGCCCTGAGCGGCGGAGGCGGAGCCGCAGGCGGCAAATATGGAGGCTGCGGCCAGCAGGCCGGAGCAAATGCGTTTAAAGCGGGAAGGGAACATAGAATCAACTCCAGGGGGTGCGATTTGACTTGAAAAAAATAGAATTCAATCCACTTGCGGTTATTATACAATATGAGGCCTTTTTTTGCAATATAGCAGAAAAACCTACCTGTTTTGACTCTTTTTGAGGGGTTATCCGTTGAGGGAAACGAGCTGAGACAGCTGTTCAAATACCAGCTGTGTGGACGTCCCATCCCGGGTGCCCAAGAGGTAGAAGGTGCCGTCCTCCGTGGTGATCTGGATAAGGGGGGGGCACGGTGGGATCCAGGCAAAGCCGCGGATTCCTGAGATTCCTGGCATTCATGGAAAGAATGTCCTGGGTA
>CAYLVH010000107.1:0-2074 GCA_964387095.1 uncultured Oscillospiraceae bacterium | reverse complement strand
CACTTTGTTCAGCTTTGTTGCAAAAATTGATTTCCGTGGGATAAATGTGGGCTGCTTGCAAATATCGCGGTAAAATGCTATACTGATTCTGTATTTTCCACAAAGAAAGGAATGTTTCCACCATGATTAACATCCTCAATGACCGTTATTATTATAAGAACGGGCAACTCCTCTGCGAACGGGAGGGCCTGGCCGCGGGCTGCGCCCCTTATGAGCAAGCGAAGCAGGGAACCATGGCATACGGGATCCTGGGCGCGCACAACCTCTCTGACAGTATGGACGCCCTGAAAATCCGCTTTGACGCCATGGCGTCCCATGATATCACCTATGTGGGGATTATCCAAACCGCCAGGGCCAGCGGCCTGAAGGAATTCCCCCTGCCCTATGTGCTCACCAACTGTCATAACTCCCTGTGTGCCGTGGGGGGGACCATCAATGAGGATGACCACGTGTTCGGCCTGTCCGCTGCCAAGAAGTACGGCGGCGAGTTCGTCCCGGCCCATCAGGCGGTGATCCATTCCTATATGAGAGAGCGCTACGCTGCCCCTGGCAAAATGATCATTGGCTCGGATTCCCATACCCGCTATGGCCCCTTTGGCACCATGGCCATTGGCGAGGGGGGGCCGGAGCTGGCCAAGCAGCTGCTGAATAAAACCTATGATATGGCCTATCCCAAGGTCATTGGCATCTATCTAACCGGCAAGCCCAACCCCGGGGTTGGCCCCCAGGACGTGGCCCTGGCCCTGATCCGGGAGACCTTTAACGCCGGCACCGTGAAGAACGCGGTCATGGAGTTCTTTGGCCCCGGCGTGGCCAATCTGGCCATCGATTACCGCTGCGGCATCGACGTGATGACCACGGAGACCGCCTGCCTCTCCTCTGTTTGGCAGACTGACGACACCGTCAAGCGCTGCCTGACCGCCTTTGGCCGTGGGGATCAGTACAAGGAGCAGGCCCCCGCTGACGGCGCCTGTTACGATGATATGCTGGTCGTCGATCTGTCCGCCATCAAGCCCATGATTGCCCTGCCCTTCCACCCCTCTGAGGCCTACACCATTCAGGAGTTCAAGGCCAATCAGTATGACCTGCTGCGCCAGGTGGATCAGCGCACCCAGGAGAAGTTCCGGTTGAAGGTGACGCCGCCCTCCCTGACCGAGAAGATCCACGGCGGCAAGTTCTATGTGGATCAGGGCGTGATCGCGGGCTGCTCCGGCGGTACTTATCAAAATTTGCTCCGGACGGCGGAAATTCTGAAGGGTACGCCCATCGGCTCCGACACCTTCTGGCTGTCCTGCTATCCCGGCTCTATGCCCGTTTTCTCCGCACTGACGAAGAATGGCGCGCTGTCCGGCCTGATGTCCTCCGGCGCATCCATCCGTTCCTGCTTCTGCGGACCCTGCTTCGGCGCAGGGGATGTGCCCGCCAACGGCGGCTTCTCCATCCGCCACTCCACCAGAAACTTCCCCAACCGGGAAGGCTCCAAGCCCGGCGACGGCCAGCTGTCCTATGTGGCGCTGATGGACGCCCGGTCCATCGCGGCAACAGCTTTGCGTGGCGGCGTGCTCACCGGAGCGGACGAGCTGCCCAATGTGCCAGCGGATCCCGCTCTGGAGGAGGCTCCCTATGATGATTCCGCCTACAAGGCCCGGGTCTATTACGGGGTGGGGAAGGCCAAACCGGAGACTGAGCTGGTTTACGGCCCCAACATCACCGACTGGCCCCCGCAGATCGCCATGCCGGAGGATCTGTTGATCCAGGTGGCCTCCGCCATCTATGACCCGGTCACCACCACCGATGAGCTGATTCCCTCCGGTGACACTTCTTCCTATCGGTCGAATCCCCTGCGCCTGGCAGAGTTCACCCTGTCCCGGAAGGACCCCGCTTATGTGGGCCGGGCAAAGGAGATCCGGAGGGTGGAGAAGCTGCGCCAGGAGGATCCCTGTAATGGGGAGGTCCGGAGCTTCCTGGGGGATCTGGACCCTGTGAAGACAGGGATCGGCTCCGCCGTCATGGCGTTAAAGCCCGGCGACGGCTCCGCCCGGGAGCAGGCCGCCTCCTGCCAGCGGGTGCTGGG
>CAYLVH010000106.1:0-2892 GCA_964387095.1 uncultured Oscillospiraceae bacterium | reverse complement strand
CCGGCACAGACCTGCCACTGGATATCTCAAAAGTTATGTGTTATAATACGAGTTACGACAAAATAAAGCAAAGCAGGTGGAAAAAGATATGGCAAAGAAATCCAAGGACGCTGCGTTGGATTACTTGAATCAACTGGGGATCTGGCCGGCAAAGAACATGCAGGAAGTGCGGGCGCAGATGATGGGCGCTGTGGGGGAGGACACCGCCAAGCAAGTTTGGCGGCTGCTGCACCGGCAGAAGCCCTCCGGCGGCGCGGAGCTGGAGGAGCTTTATGCCCTGACCGATGGGAGCCTGGAGACCAGCCTCGCCCTGACCGGCGCCATTGACGGCGACATCCTGAGAAAGATCTGCCACTGGGTGATCTATCATAAGAGGCTGTTCGGAAAGACAGTTCTGGACGTGGGCTGCGGCAACGGGCTTCTCACCTGCTTCCTGGCCCGGCAGCTGCCCGGCGCCCAGGTGGTGGGGGTGGATGCCCGGCCGGAGGGGATTGCCCAGGGGCGGCGGCTGGCGGAAAGGCTCCATGTGGAGAACGTGGAGTTCCGCTGCGTCCCTGCCGCCGGCCTAAAGGGCGAGGCGTACGAAACGGTGTTTTCCTCCCGCACCATGCGGGAGAATCTGGGCGGGGCTGTGATCGACAGCATGCTGCTGCTCAATACCCAAGCCAATCAGACGGCGGAGAAGCTCTCTGGCTATGCCGCTGTCCTGGCGGATCTCACCGCCCAGGGGGGCAGACTGATCTCCTTTGAGCAGGGCGGCAGGACGCCCCAATTTTTGGGCTGGCTCTACGCGCTGTGTGACAACGGCTTTGGCCCGGTGGAGCAGTATCAGAAGGACCTGTTGTGCCAGGCGGCGGCCTCAGAGAAGGTGGAGCTGTCCATCACCGTGGCGGACAAGGGGGCACAGACCAGCCGGGAGGCGGTTTACCAGCTGTACGCAAGCCCCTTTGAGCCTTTGATGAAGCAGAATAAGTTCGTCATGGGCCAGCTTGAGGCGGTTGTCTACCTGCAAAACGCCCTGGGAGGGCTGATTGAGGGCTATAACGTCTACTTTAAGGACGGCGGGAAGGCCACCCGGGTGGCCCTATGGACGGACAGGCTGGACCCCAAAACCATCCTCAGCGAGCAGCATATCGCCAGCGGCACCAACAAGCTGTTTCTCAGCCTGCCCGAAAAACAGGAGGCGGAAATCCGGTCCATGCGCAACGACGTTCATAATTTCCTGCGCCGGGGGATGACGGTTCGGGCTATAACCTACCAAGACGGCCAAGAGGGGGAGACGGATCTGCCAGAGGGGATTTGAACAGAAGAACGGGGAACGGCTGCATATGCGGCGGAAATATTGGGATGAAACCGTTATTTTTTGCAAGAATCCTCCTTGACAAATTCGTGGCGGGGCGTGTATACTAGGGATATAAAGCAAGGGCGCTTTTGAGGACGCCCTTGCTTGCCTTTTTTGAGGAGGAGCACGCGTCATGTCGAATTATGTGATTACAATTGCCAGGGGCTTTGGTTCCGGCGGCAAGCAGATCGGCCAGAAGCTGGCGGCCCAGCTGGGGATTCCCTGCTATGAGAGTCAGTTGCCTGAGATCGCCCAGGGATTTGTGGCGGAGCCGCTGCGCTGGCCCAAGCTCCAGCGGGCGCTGAGCCGGGCCCCACAGCGGGAGGAGACCTGCGATACCTTTGTTTCTAACGATGCTGTGTTCCAGGTGCAGAGCGGCATCATCCGGGAGCTGGCAAGGAAATCCTCCTGCGTCATCATTGGCAAGTGCGCCAATTATCTTCTGCGGGACCGCCCCAATGTGCTGAAGGTCTTTGTGGGCGCCCCGGAGAGCAGCTGCGTGGCCACTGTCCGGGAGATGTTTGGCGTTTCCAAGGAGGAGGCCAATGAAACCATCAGCAAGGTCAACGAATACCGCTCCGCCTACTATACCTACTATACCGGCGGCGAGAAGTGGGATAACCCCATGTTTTATGATATGATGCTGAACACCGCCAATATGGATTATGATGACGCCGCCCGCACCATCTTGCAGGCGGCACGGGTGAAGTTCGGAGACGATATCGTGGCATAAATTGCAAAAGAAAAGGAACCAAGCTACACGGGAAAGGGCTTGGTTCCTTTTTTTGATTATTTCAGTTCAAACAGGCTCCAGGGGTAGATGGCGGGCGGAGCCTTGGTGAAGCGCAGGAGGGCCCCGGTCTCCGGGTGGGAAAATTCCAGACAGTGGGACCAGAGGGCGATATTGCAGCTATCGGTTTCCAGGCCGTATTTCCGGTCGCCCACCAGAGGAAGCCCCCGGGAGGAAAACTGTACCCGAATCTGGTGGGTGCGTCCGGTGTGCAGGCGGATGCGCACCAGGGAAAGCCCCTGGCAGGTGTCCAGGACCTGATAGTCCAGGACCGCCTCCTTGGCACCCTTCTGGGGGTCGCTCACCACATAGGTTCTGCGCTCCTCCCGGTTGCGGAGCAGTAGATCGGTGAGGGTACCGGAGGGGGATTCTGGAGTGCCGTGTACAATGGCCAGGTATTCCTTGTAAAAGCCGCCCTCCCGTATCTGCTGGGAGAGGATGGAGGCCGCCTCCCGGGAGCGGGCCAGCACCACCAGGCCACCCACCACTTGATCCAGCCGGTGGACGGTGCGGACACAGGCCTGGGGGTCCCCCAGCTGCTTTCGGACCAGACCGGGCAGGCCTCCGGGCCCATCGGTGGAGAGCACCCCCGGAGGCTTGACACAGACCAAAATGCGGTTATCCTGATAAATCCATTCCAATGTGAGACCCTCCCATGCCGTAGCCATTTACTCTATTTTACACAGAAATGGGGGAAAAGACAAGGAGTGTCACCGCCTTGCCACGGAAATCAATTTTTGCAACAAAGCTGAACAAAGTG
>CAYLVH010000105.1:0-3249 GCA_964387095.1 uncultured Oscillospiraceae bacterium | reverse complement strand
GGATTCGCCTAAGATTTCTTGACAGAAACCACAAGCTGTCGTACAATTAAAATGTTAAATTCTAGGGAGAGCGGAGGATAATGCCGTGAAAACGATCAAAAAACGTTCTGTGGTTCCGGTTTACGCTGTGGCCGTGGTCTGGATCCTATTTACATTCCTACATGGACTTGTCACCATCAGCGACTATATTTTGGTGATCCTGGCTTCCCTCATTGCTTTTTTCCTTTTTCGCCATTTCTTTCCCACCAAGGTGGAGCAGGTTCAGGAGGAGGAGAAGCCTGAACCCCGGAAAAAACCGGCAGAGGACCCTGAGATAGCCGCCCTCAAGGCGGAGCGGGATCGGGCCATCTCTGAAATGCGCCGGTTGAATGACAGCATCAAGGACGAGGGGATTTCCCGCAAGATCGATCACCTGGAGGACACCACCACAAAGATCTTCGACACCGTCATTGCAAAGCCAGAGAAGAAAAAGCAGATCCGGCAGTTTTTGGACTATTTCCTGCCCACGACCATCAAGCTCCTGAACGCCTATGACCGGGCGGATTCCACGGGGATCTCCGGGCGCAATATCAACGCGACCAAGGAAAAGGTGGGGGAGATGCTGACCCGGATCGAGGGGGCCTTTGACCGCCAGCTGGACAGCCTCTTCCGGGAGGAAGCCATGGATATCTCTGCGGATATCCGGGTTATGGAAACCCTGATGGCCCAGGAGGGCCTCAGCGATGGCCCTGGCTCCATGCCCCTGGAGGGGTTGTAACGGCAAAGAAAAAATCCTGGGAAAAGTTTGAAATTTCCCGGCATTGAGCGATTTATATATTGAACGGAATGAAACGGAGGAAAGAAAATAATGGCTGATTTTATCCCTGAGCTGACCCTGAACCCCGAAGGCGCAGAGGCCGCTGCTGTGCCCGCTGCCCCCACCCTGACCCTGACCCCCGAGGGCGCCGCCGGGACTTCCGCAAACCCCGCAACGGCCCCTGGCCGACAGGAGATTGATCCCATGGCGGGTTATCAGGCGGACTATGACAAGCTGAGCGACGCGGAGAAGAAGGCTGTGGATGATTTTTCTCAGAAGATCGACATTGCCGACTCTCAGCAGGTGATGCAGTACGGCGTGGCCGCCCAAAAGAATATCGCCAGCTTTTCTGAGCAGGCTTTGCAGCAGGTCCGCACAAAGGATCTTGGCGAAGTGGGGCAGGCACTGGCCAATCTGGTGACGGAACTCCGGAGCCTGGGCAAGGAGGAGAAGAAGGGGATCTTTGGCCGCAAGGTACAGCAGGCCAAGGCCAACCTGGAGACCATGAAGGTTCAGTATTCAAAGGCTGAGACCAATGTGGACCGCATCGCCCATATGCTGGAGGAGCACCAGCGCACCTTGATGAAGGATATCGCAATGCTGGACCAGATGTATTCCCTGAATGAGCAGTACTATAAGGAGCTGACCATGTATATCCTGGCGGGCAAGAAGTGCCTGGCGGAGCTGAAGCGCACCAAGCTGGTGGAGTTGAAGGAGAAGGCTGCGCAAACCGGCACCCGGGAGGACGCACAGGCCTATAATGATTTCTGCAACCTGCTGGACCGATTTGACAAGAAGCTGTATGATCTGGAGCTGTCCCGCATGGTCTCCATCCAAATGGGTCCCCAGACCCGCCTGCTGCAAAACAACGACACCCTGATGGTGCAGAAGATCCAGACCGCTCTGGTCAATACCATTCCCCTGTGGAAAAGCCAGATGGTGCTGGCCCTGGGCCTGGAGCGCAGCCGTCAGGCCACGGCGGCCACGGCAGCTGTCACCGAGATGACCAACAAGCTGCTGACCAAGAACGCGGACATGCTGAAAATGGGCACCATTGCGACCGCCAAGGAAGCGGAGCGAGCCATTGTGGATCTGGAAACCCTACAGCATACCAACGAGCAGCTGATCTCCACCCTGGATGAGGTGTCGAAGATCCAGCAGGAGGGCGCTGAGAAGAGACGGGATGCAGAGGTGGAGCTGGCCCGCATCGAAAGCGAGCTGAAGACCAAGCTCCGGGAGCTGCGGGGATGATTGAGATCGGAGGCACAGTATGAAATTGCTAAAAAAATTCCCCATAGCGGTTGTGATCGCCGCCCTGGTAATTGTGGGCTGTGCCGTCTATGGCCAGGCTGAATACCGGTCGGAGCTGCGCCAGGCCTCCGCTTCCTACGGGCAGTGGATTGATGACGAGGCCGGAGTCCTCTCCGACAGCGTTGAGCAGCAGCTTTCTGCCTATAACCAGTCCTGGGACAAGGCATATTCCAGTATCATTGCCCTGGTTGTCGTGGACGATGTGGGCTACGACAACCTGGAGGACTACCTCTATGAACGGGCAGAGGAGTGGGAGCTAAGCTCCTGGGACATGATCCTGGTTCTGGACGTAAATGACCAGAGCTGCTGGATGGACTGCGGCGACGACATATATGAGTATATGGACGCCGGCCAGATCAGTGACTATCTGGACGAGTATCTGTATGACGATTTCATGGCTGGCAATTATGGCAAGGGCCTGTTGGCCCTGTATGGCGCATGGGATAATTGGTATGAGCAGGTGGGCTCCGGGCAGAATTCTAACATGCCTGCGGTGAACAGCCCTGGCTATCAGCTGCAGAGATACGGAGGAGGTTTTGCAACATTCATGATCGTGATTTTTATTATCTTGCTGATCGTTATACTGTCTATCATTGACAGCATCCGTATGGCAGCTTATCGCACTCGCTATTACGGGATGGGTGTTCCGCCCATACCCTTCCGCCCCATCCTGTTCTGGCATCGTCCCGGCTGGGGCTGGTATAACCGGCATTGGCATGGCCCCGGCGGTCCCCATGGTCCTGGCCATGGTCCCGGAGGTCCGGGTGGTCCTGGCGCTCCCAAGGGTCCCGGTCCCGGCAGAGGCCCTGGCGGCTTTGGCGGTTCCGGCGGCAGCTTTGGTGGCGGTACCCGGGGCGGCGGCTTCAGCAGCGGCTCCCGGGGCGGAGGCTTTGGCGGCGGTTCCCGTGGCGGCGGCCATGGCGGTGGTTTCGGGGGCGGCTCCCGGGGCGGAGGCTTCGGTGGACGCCGTTAAGATCTCTCGAAAATGCAAGCTTTTATCTGAGAAGTAAGTTTCTCGACAATCTGAGACCTGTCCGAAAGGGCAGGTCTTTTTTGCCAATCTGAGCATAGAATAAGGAAAGAACAGGTATTTAAGAGAAAAGATGGAAATGTAAGAAAAATGTTACTTATTGTTTCCGTAA
>CAYLVH010000104.1:0-3346 GCA_964387095.1 uncultured Oscillospiraceae bacterium | reverse complement strand
AAACGGTGAAAAAGACCGCCTTCCGCATCACCCGCATGGGCCAGATGGTGGCGCAGGAGGCCGCCCGACGCCTGGACGTGCCCTTCGGCATCGTGGACCTGTCCCTGGCCCCCACCCCGGCGGTGGGAGACTCCGTGGCCCGCATCCTGGAGAGCATGGGCCTGTCCACCTGCGGGATTCACGGCACCACCGCCGCCCTGGCCCTGCTGAACGATGCGGTGAAGAAGGGCGGGATCATGGCCTCCTCCCATGTGGGCGGCCTGTCCGGGGCATTTATCCCTGTGTCTGAGGACGAGGGCATGATCGCGGCGGCCCTTTCCGGGGACCTGTGCCTGGACAAGCTGGAGGCGATGACCTGCGTCTGCTCAGTGGGCTTGGATATGATCGCGGTCCCCGGCAGCACCACCGCCGAAACCATCGCTGCCATCATTGCGGATGAAGCGGCCATCGGCATGGTGAACAACAAGACCACTGCGGTGCGCATTATCCCCGCCCCTGGCAAAGAGGTGGGGGATACTGTGGAAATGGGCGGCCTGCTGGGCTCCGCCCCCGTCATGCCGGTGCATGAAGGGGACGCTTCCGCCTTCATCAACCGGGGCGGCCGGATTCCGGCGCCGCTGCACTCCCTGAAAAACTGATTCACTAACCGCATGAAGACCCCCCCTTCGGGGTGAAGGGGGGTGATTTTTTTGTTTAATTTTCGCTCTCCTCGCTTTCCTTGGGAACGAACATGATATCCAGGTCCACATTGCCGGAGATGCCGTCCACCTGTCCCTCATAGGTGTACTGCCAGATGGAGAAGCGCAGGTCAAAGGAGGGGCGGCTCGCGGGCTGGCTGAGCCAGAAGTCGTAATTAGATAGGGTGGACATGTCATAGGTGTCCTCGCCCAGGGAGCGGTAAAAATAAATCCCCGCTTCATATCCCGCCGCCTCGATGGTGGAGCAGAAGGCCTTCGCGCACTCCGTCAGGGTGGAGTGGTCCATGGCGGCGGAGCGGGAACCGGCGTTGGTGGCCAGCTCCCAGTCAAAATAGATGGGCAAATCCAGTGCAAAGCCGTCCAGGGCCTCCAGGGCCAGCTCCGCTTCCTCCTGGGCCTCCTCCGGGTTCACTGCCTGGGAATAGAAGTATGCCCCCACAAGCAGGCCGTTGTCCCGGGCCGCTTGGAGGTTTTCCAGGCACAGCTCGTCCTTGCACAGCTCGCCCTGGGAGTAGCCCCGCCAGCCAAGCCGGACAATGGCAAAGGAGATTCCGTCCGCAGCGACGGCAGTCCAGTCAATGGCGCTCTGGTGGCTGGATACGTCGATGCCAGCCAGAGAGGTGTAGGTCTCATCCTCGTAGGAAATGGTTCCATCCGGGTTGTCGGTAAAATTTTCGTTTTCATAAGGGCATTGGGAGAGGGAGGTTGTATGTATCACCGAGGAGTTTATCTCCTGGATATTCTGCACCTCCCGGTGAAAAACGCTCCCCAGCCTGGGGGCTGCGGCGGCCAGGCCCATCAGGAGAAGCAGCCCCAGAATCACATAGCCCCCTGCTGAGCCCTTTACCCTTGTTTTTCTGCGGCGGGGTTTCCGCCGCCGTTTGGCAGAAGAAGGGCCCTTCACGGCTCTCTTTTTCGTGGCAGGCAAGCGAAGCGCTCCTTTCATTGCAATGTTTTTGTCAGTATACTCGATTTTTCTGCAAATGTCAAAACCGCCCGGTTTGCACAGGGAAACCTGCACAAAAACGGGCGATTTCAAATTCAATCTGCGAATTGATCCTCGTAGTAAGCGTTCAGCCGCCGCCTGCGGTCCTGCCAGTCGGGGAGGCAACTGGCGACAAGGGCCCAGAACTGCTGATTGTGCGGGCCCACATGGAAATGGCAAAGCTCATGTACCACCACATATTCCAGAAATTCCTTGGGCATGGCGGCCAGGCGGAGATTCAGGTTGATGGCGCCGGTTTTCCGGTTGCAGGAGCCCCAGCGGCTGCTCATGGCATGGATTTTCCACCGCGTTGCGTGGACACCCAAGCCCCCCTCCCACCGCTGGATCAGAGGGGGAAGGGCCTGTTCCAGCTGGCCGGCGTACCAGTCCTGGATCACCTGGCGGCGGGTATCCTGGAAGGCGTTGTCCGGCACAGTTAGCAGGAGCCTGCCACCGCTCTGCTGGGCGCGGTAATGGAGGCCGTACTCCACCTGGAGGACCAGGGGCTGGCCGAAGATGCGGATGGTCTCGCCGGAGCGGTAGCGGTGGGGCGGACGATGGCTGTTCTGCTGGAACTGGGCGGTGTGCACCCTGATCCAATCCAGGTTCCCGGTGATAAAGGCTTCGATCTCAGTCCGGGAGGCCTGGAGGGGGGCTGTAACCCGGAGCTGGCCCCGGGGCGGAACCACGGAAAGGTGCAGATGCTTGACGGCTTTCCGCTCAAGGAGAATTTCATATCCGGCGATTTTGATCTGTTCCAAGGAAAAACACCTCTTTCTCTTTATTATTATACAAAATCAGGGGAGGATTCTCCATTGAGTGTAAAAAATTTGAGAAAAAATTGGGAATAGCACTTGAATTATTGCACAAACTCTGTATAATGGAAACGTTATCGCCCAACGAACTTGTCCGGTGCCGCAAGAATTGCGTCATTGGGCATTACCCCTGAGAAGTTGAAGTGTTGTGTGTTAAGGAGGAAAAAAGATTTATGGCAAAAAAATACGTCTATCTGTTCTCTGAAGGCAACGGATCCATGCGTGAGCTGCTGGGCGGCAAGGGCGCGAACCTGGCCGAAATGACCAGCCTGGGCATGCCTGTTCCCCAGGGCTTCACCATCACCACCGAGGCCTGCACTCAGTATTATGAGGACGGCCAGCAGATCAATGCCGAGATCCAGGCGGAGATCATGGAGTATATCACCAAGATGGAAGAGATCAACGGCAAGAAGTTCGGAGATCTGAAGAATCCCCTGCTGGTCTCCGTCCGTTCCGGCGCCCGGGCTTCCATGCCTGGCATGATGGATACCATCCTGAATCTGGGCCTGAATGATGATGTGGTTGAGGCGATGATCGCCGGCAATGATGATCCCAAGTTCGCCCGCTTCGTGTATGACTCCTACCGTCGTTTCATCCAGATGTATTCCGACGTTGTTATGGAGGTGGGCAAGAAGTACTTCGAGCAGCTCATCGACGAGATGAAGGAGCGCAAGGGCGTCAAGTTTGACGTGGAGCTGACTGCGGAGGACCTGAAGGAGCTGGCCGAGTCCTTTAAGGCTGAGTACAAGGCCAAGGTTGGCGTGGACTTCCCCAGCGATCCCAAGGAGCAGCTGATGGGCGCCATCAAGGCTGTGTTCCGCAGCTGGGACAACCCCCGTGCTAACGTG
>CAYLVH010000103.1:0-3462 GCA_964387095.1 uncultured Oscillospiraceae bacterium | reverse complement strand
CTGGATTCTAATATGCTGCTTAGAGTCCTTTCTCAAAATTGATTTCCGTGGGGGACGAAAAAGGAGAGCAGAGATTCCTGCTCTCCTATCTGCGCTATATCAGGCGTTAACCGCCTCAGCCGCCTGGGTTTCCTTTTCCTCACTCTTGGCGTAGGCCGCCTGGGCCTTCTTCTCCATGCTCTTGGCGTTGGCCAGCATCAGCTTGATCCGGTTCTCCTGGTTGATCTCGGTTGCGGAGGGGTCATAATCAATGGCAACCACATTGGACCAGGGGTAATTGTCCTTTAGGGCGCGGATCATGCCCTTGCCCACGATGTGGTTGGGCAGGCAGCCAAAGGGCTGCGCGCAGACGATATTGTTGGTGCCTGAGTGGATCAGCTCCAGCATCTCGGCGGTCAGCAGCCAGCCCTCGCCCATTTTGCAGCCGTCTCCCAGGTAACCCTTGACCAGCCGCTGCAGATCCGCAAAGGAGCCAGGGGCGCGGAAGCGGCCGGAGCGGTTAAAGGCATCGATCATGTCCTGCTGACACTTTTCAATATAGTCCATAAAGAACTGACACACCTTTTTCTTGATCCACTTTCCGCCGTAGATGTTGACGTCCACCACCCGGTTGTAAATCTTAAAGATCATAAAGTCTGTCAGGCCGGGCACCACAGCCTCCGCACCCTCCTGCAACAGGAAGCGCTCCAGATTGTTGTTGCCCAGGGCGGAGAACTTGACGTAAATCTCTCCCACCACGCCCACGCGGACCTTGGGATCCCCCGCCACGGGGATGGCGGCGAAATCCGCCAGAATCTCATCGAAGGCGGCGCGCATGGCCTTGCGGTTCATGCCCTTTCCGGCGGAAAACCGCTGGATCAGGCGGTTGGTCCAGACGTCCGCCAACTTGTCTGTCTCCCCCTCCTGCACCTCATAGGGACGCACCTGATTGGCCGTCCACATAATCAGGTCGCCGTACATCATGGCGTAGATTAGCTTGCGGATCAAGGGAATGGTCAGGTGAAATCCCGGGTTCTTTTCCATACCGAAGGAGACGGAAATAACCGGGATGTACTCCATGCCGGCCTTCTTCAGGGCCTTCCGGAGCAGGTGGATGTAATTGGAGGCCCGGCAGCCACCTCCGGTCTGGGTGATAAACAGGGCCACCTTGTGGGGGTCATAGCCGCCGTTCTTAATGGCGTCAAGGAACTGGCCGATAACCAGCAGGGCGGGATAGCAGGTGTCATTGTGGACGTATTTCAGCCCTTCGTCCACCACTGCCCGGCCCTGGTTATTCAGCTGCTCCACCTTGTAGCCCTCCAGCTCCAGCATCTTCCGGAACATGCCGAAATGAATGGGCAGCATCTGGGGCATCAGGATGGTGTATTCCTTTTTCATCTCCTTGGTAAACAGGAGACGGCCGGTTTCATCATATACTAATTCTGCCATGGATAAACCTCTTTCAAACAAAAATCAATGAAATCGCTCAAAACTCAGGCCAATACATTTGGCCTACGGAACATTGAAACCCCAGGGAACGCTGGAGCGCCAGGGAGGGCTCGTTCCCGTCAAAGACCTGGCCATATGGAATATGTCCCCGGGACAGCTCCAGATTCGTCATGTAGGATTGTAGCAGGGTGGCCACTCCTTGCCGCCGGTGCTCCGGAAACACCTCCAACAGCCCGATGGTCCCCTCGGGATGACAGCCCACAAACCCCCACAGCTCGCCGCCGGAGAATGCCCCATAGAGGGCTCCCTGGCGCAGCAAGGCGGCTACATAGTCGCCGCCCGCCAATTTGTAGTGGGCCTCCACCAGGGGCAAGTGCGCCAGCTCCAGCTGCCGCAGCTCCAGCCCCAGGTTGGGCAGGGGGAGCCTCTCCCGCCTCAGGTAGCCCACCTGCCAGCAGGCAGCCATGGAGCGGTAGCCAAACCGCTCCTGGAGCAGCGGGAGGTAGAAGGACTCGTGGGCTGTAACATAGGCGGCGGAGGGAGGAATCATCCCGCACAGCCTCCGGGCCGTCTCAAGGTCAGCGGCACACAGGGAATAAATCACGTCGCCTTCCTCCTGGGTGCATACCTCCACCAGCGCCCCGGTGGGGGTGGCGGCGTGCAGAATCCCCGTCCCCCGGCGAACCGGCTCGGTCATATCCAGATAACGGACCGAATCCCCCTGGAAAATGCTCCGGCAGGGAGACAGGTCAGGCATCATGATTCTTCCGGGCCTCAATGGCGGCAATCAGGGAGCGGATGCGGATTTTAACCGCTCCCAGGTTGGAAATATCGTCGATTTTCAGCTGGGTATACAGCTTGCCCCCCTCTTCCAGGATGCTGCGCATCTCGTCGCCGGTGATGGCATCCACGCCGCAGCCAAAGGAGACCAGCTGAATCAACTCCATGTCGTCCTGGGTGCAGACATAGCGGGCAGCGTTGTACATTCTGGCGTGATAGGTCCACTGGTTCAGCACCGTCTGGGGCTGCTTGCCCAGCTCCCCGGAGACCGAGTCCTCGGTGATGAGCACAAAGCCGAAGGAGGTGATCAGGTCGTTGATGCCGTGGTTGATTTCAGGGTCCATATGGTAGGGGCGGCCGGCAACCACCATGATGGGCTTGCCGTTGGCCCGGGCGAACTCCACATACTTTTTGGCCTGGGCCAGAACATCCTGGCGGAAGGTGTGGTAGGCTTTGTAGGCGGCCCGGGACGCGTTCACCGTCTCCTTCTTGGGAATGCCGAACTCCTTTTCAAAGTAAACAGCAGCCCGCTTCTCAAAATCCTTGGGGCGGTGGAGACCGAAATACTCATGGATGTATTTAAAGTCCTTCAGCGCCGGGATATTGGCGGCGATCAAATCCGGGTAATAGGCCACGACGGGGCAGTTGTAGTTGTTGTCGCTGATCTGCTCGTCGAAGTTATAGCTCATGCAGGGGTAGAATATCGCATCCACATGCTCCTCCGGCAGCGAAAGCACATGGCCGTGGACCAGCTTGGCGGGATAACACACAGTGTCAGAGGGGATGGTGCGCTGGCCCTTGATGTACAGCTGGCGGGAGGACTCTGGAGAGAGCACAACCTCAAAGTTCAGCTTGGTGAAGAATTCAAACCAGAAGGGCAGGTTTTCATACATATTCAGGCCGAAGGGGATGCCGATACGCCCTCTCACCCCCGTGCCCTGTCCCTTGCCTTGCAACTCCCGGAGCTTGTTATATTTATATTTCATCAGGTCCGGCATATGCTCCTGCTCCTTGCCCAGGGGCTTGGAGCAGCGGTTGCCGGAGATAAAGCGGCGGCCCCCATCGAAGGTGTTCACCGTCAGCGAACAGTGGTTGGTGCAGCCGTTGCAGGTGATGGGGCGGGCGTTATGCCGGAAGCTCTTTAGCTCCTCCGGGCTGAGCAGGCTGGACTTCTCCAGGCCCAGCTCCTTGGCGGCCAGCGCCGCCCCGAAGGCGCCCATCTCTCCAGTGATGGTGGGCCGGGTCACGTTGCGG
>CAYLVH010000102.1:0-3753 GCA_964387095.1 uncultured Oscillospiraceae bacterium | reverse complement strand
TTACATCCAACCACGCCGCGTAACCCAAACACGGATCATGGGAGGCTAATTTGAGCCTCCCATGATCTGCGTTGCATTCGTCCTTGTGATTTGATGATTTGACGGTTACCAAAAAACTTTTGACAACCTCCCGAAAATAGGCTATTGTCAACATAGCCTGTGTTAGAACCGTTCGGATACAGGACTTTTCGGCCCTGCTGCCGCATCTGCCGGGCCGGACGGAGGGACAAAATTATGCAAACGTCAAACGACTTAAAGAACCTGCTTACAAGAATCGACCGAAAGAGCTATCCTGCCTATAAGGATATACGAGGTACCTATCAATTCCCAGGCTATGTGCTTTCCATCGACCATGTCCAGGGGGATCCCTTCGCCGCACCCTCTAAGCTGAGCATCCACGTAACTCGAAAGGCCGCCGCCTTTCCCCAGAAGCTGTACCAGCAACCCCATCTGCGCATCGCGCTCCAGGACGAACTGACCCGCCAGTTCGGACGGCTGGTGGGCCGGTTCTCCTTTCAGGCCAGGGGTTCGGGACAGAGCGGGCTGATCTCGGTCAGCCGCTGTGGCCAAGAGGTGCTGGAGCGGACCGCCTGCCATCTGGACTCCAAAAGAGGGGATATTCTGCTGCGGTTGGAGGTGGGATTTCCGGCCAATGGGCGGACCATCAACGCCCGGGCCCTGGAGCAAATCCTATTTGATTTCCTGCCCCAGTGCGTGCAAGCCTCCCTATTCTATCGGAATTGGGACGCCAAACAGCTACAGGCGGTGGCGGACTTGGCGGAGGATCAGCAGTATATCCGCCAGATGCTCCCCACGCTGGGCCTGTGCGCCTTTGTGGCGGACGGCAGTATTTTGCCCCGGGCATCCGGCGTCTCCTCCCGCCCCATGAAGGGTGCCGTGGCTTTTCAATCGCCCCCGGAGCTGGCGGTGACACTGGAACTGCCCCACCGGGGGAAGATCACTGGCATGGGCATCCCGAAGGGGATCACCCTGATCGTGGGCGGCGGCTATCATGGGAAGTCGACCTTGCTGAAGGCGCTGGAGCTGGGCGTCTATGGCCATATTGCCGGGGACGGCCGGGAGTATGTCATCACTGACCGCACCGCCGTCAAGATCCGCGCCGAGGACGGCCGGAGCATCCAGGGCACCGACATCTCCATGTTCATCAACCACCTGCCCAATGGCAAGGATACCACCGCCTTTGAAACCGAGGACGCCAGCGGCAGCACCTCCCAAGCGGCCAATGTGGTGGAGGCCATGGAGCCGGAGACCTCCCTGCTCCTGATTGATGAGGACACCAGCGCCACCAACTTTATGATCCGCGACGAGCTGATGCAGCGGGTCATCCACCGGGACATGGAACCCATCACCCCCTTCATCGATCGAATCCGGGAGCTGTACGATGTACATGGCATCTCCACCGTCATCGTGGCGGGAAGTTCCGGCGCTTACTTTCATATCGCCGACCATATCATTCAGATGGACCGGTATGTGCCCCGGGACATCACCGCCTTGGCAAAACAGGAGGCCCAGGCCTTTCCCACAGGCGGCACTACCCTGGAGCCGGCCCGGACGCCGGCATTTGACCGCCGCCCCAAGGCGTCCCCGGATCTCCGGGGCGGTGAGCGGATTAAGCTCAAGACCTTGGGCCGGGACGGGGTGTCCATCAACCACGAGACCATCGACCTGCGGTATGTAGAGCAGCTCACGGACAGCGAACAGGCGGCCGCCCTGGGCTACTGCATGATCTACGCCCAGAAGCACCTGCTGGACGGCAACCGAAATCTGCGGCAGGTGGTGGACGCGCTGGAGGCAGTCATGGAGAAGCAGACCCTGGCGGCCCTCTGCGAGAGCCGGTCCGGCGTCCCCTCCCTGGCCCGGCCCAGGCGGCAGGAGATCTTCGCCTGCTTCAACCGGTACCGGGGACTGCAACTTGATTAAGAAGACTGCTCCACATCTTCTATTCCGCCCGAGCTGGCAAGGAAACGCCCCGCAGCTTGTCCGTGCGCTCCTTGCGAGGATACATGGCCCCACCCCCTCCTTCTCGATCTGGAACAGCATAGTTTGGGTGGTGGCGGCGTTCGCGGCGCACATGGCGTACTCGCTCATCTCCGACACCGCCTGCTTGGCCGCCGATTCGGTCGCCACCAGGAACCCCCAGCATCGGCTGTCCTTGGCCGTGGGCGACTGCATGGCCGAGCGCAGGATGGTCTCCAGCTTTTCCCGCTCCACCGGCCGGTCCTCAAATTTTCGAATGGAGCGCCATTTCCAAATGCTGTCCTGAGCGCGCGTCACGGCTTTCCGTCAAAATGGATGACGGTGACATAGTCCTTTCCCCGGACTCTGAGGGCCTCGTCAATTTTCTGCTTGAACTCCTGACGCCGCCGGGTCATCGCGTAAGGGACCTCCAGGTCAAACACCAACTTGGTCTGTGTGGTCCCCCGCACCATACGGAAATCGTGCATGGCCAGCCGGGGCTCCAGCTCTTGAATGATCTCGTGTACAACCCGGTCCATCTCGTTCCGCTCCGCGTCGTTCTCCACCACCGGGTCATAGTGGATGACCAAGTGCACGTTCAGCTGATCCAGCGCATCGCACTCGATGCCGTCGATGATGTCGTGGCAGACCAGCGGGTCCTCCTGGGCGCTCAGCTCCACATGGACGGAGGCATAGCACTGGCCCGGGCCGTAGTCGTGCACCAGCAGGTCATGGATGCCCAACACCTTGTCGTGGGAGAGGATGAGCTGACTGATGTGCTCCAACAGCTCTTTGTCCGCCTGCTTGCCCAGCAGCGGTGAAATTGTCTCCCGGGCGATGTTGACTCCGGAGTAGAGAATAAACAGTGCCACGGCCAAGCCCACATAGCCATCGATATTGATGTGAAAAAAGTGCTCCACCAGGCAGCCCGCCAGAACTGCTGAGGAGGTGATCACATCGTTCCGGCTGTCCACCGAAGTCGCCTGAAGCGTCGTGGAGCGGATGCGCCGACCCAGCGCGGCAAAGAAACGGGTCATCCATACCTTCATGCCGATGGCGCAGAGCAGCACTACAAACGTGGCAAGGGAGAACTCCACCGCAGCGGGGTGGATGATCTTTTCCACCGAGGATTTGGTCAGATCCACCGCCACCAGCAGGATCAACGCGGCGACCACCAGTCCGGACAGATATTCATAGCGAGCGTGGCCGTAGGGGTGGTCTTTGTCTGCGGGCTGCCGGGCCATGCGGAAGCCCAGCAGTGTAATCAAAGAGGACGAAGCGTCGGACAGGTTATTCACTGCGTCGGCAATGATGGAGAGGGAGCCGGCCAGCAACCCCACCACCAGTTTTCCGAAAAACAGCAGGCCGTTGCAGGCAATCCCCGTAGCCCCTGCCAGCGTTCCAATGGCTGAATGGACCGATGTGGATTCCGTGTCGCGGCAATTTCTGACAAACAACCGCAAAAGAAGTTCCATCATAAAAGCTACCTCCAAAGGATCCATTTAGATCACTCTATGGCGCCTGCACTGTGGAAATGAGAAAAGAAACCACCCACGACCCAGTAAATGCTGCTTACTGTCCCGTGGGTGATACTTCCACTGTCACTTGCGTGACCCGGCTCCGAGCAAAAGCTCCAGCTTGATCAGTCTGCACTTATGCAGTGCAAAGATTTCGAGTATTATAGCAAACACAACTTCATTTGTCAAGACAGCCTCGTCGCAAAACACGGAAATCAATTTTTGCAACAAAGCTGAACAAAGTGCTAAAATAGGAAAT
>CAYLVH010000101.1:0-3807 GCA_964387095.1 uncultured Oscillospiraceae bacterium | reverse complement strand
CTTATCCATGGCTTTATTATATCACATTTTTCCCTTTGTGCGGTGTTGCCCTAATACTGTAGAGGAAAGAGCACCTCCAAAATGGGATTTTTGCTCCGGGTTAGGTTGAGAAAGGGATCGGTATGCCCTTTTGCCAGCCACTCAAACCAGCTCAATTATGGAGGTACTTTTTTATGGCAAAGAAGAATCAGAAGCTCCCCCGGGAGCAGGTCCGGCTCATCTGCGATTTCTGCTTGTTCCTTTCGTTGGAGGGCTATTTTCAGGACATCGCCTACGAAAGCCCCGGCTTCCTCAATCTTTGGAGAAAGGTGGGGAGGCTGAACCCGGATCTGTCCCAGCGGATTCAGCAGGGCTCTGACATAGAGGTCAGAAAGCTCCTCCGGAAGATCCCAAGGGCGTTCCTGGATTCCAAGGTCATCATGGAATATGATGGCCAGAAGAATGCGGTGGTGATCTCCGACGGGGTATTCTGGATTTCCTTTTCCGCCAGGTTCAACGGAAAGCAGGTGACCGTCAGCTGTTTTGGCTTCGATCAGGTCAGTGAATAAGCAAAAAGGGGAAAGCAGGTCTTTTCGACAGGCTCTCTCGAAAATGCAAGCATTTTCTCGAATTACGCCCTGCCGCAGCGCACGCGCTTTGCGCCCACGTTTGCAGGGCGAGAAGTGAATTTTTCCAGGCACATGTCCTGAAAAAATTCATTCCGTCAGCAAGCTGACGGAACTCTGCCGAGAGCTTGCAAGATTAGATCTGGAAAGTAGGTTTTTCGACAGACTGAAGGCTCCGGCTCATCGAGCCGGAGCCTTATTTTTGCTCATTGGAAGGTTTTCATAAGCTCTAGGAAGTCGTCCACGTCCTCTTCCCTGGTGGCCCAGGAACAGACGAAGCGGATGGTGGTCTTTTCCGGGCCGGGGGCCCAGATCTCAAAACGGACCAGCTCCTGTAGGCGGGGCAGCCATGCATTGGGGACCACCGGGAAAATCTGGTTGGTGGGGGAGCTGACCAGCATGGGGATGCCCAGCTCCACCAGGGCGGCCTGCATCTTTTGGGCCAGACGGTTGGAGTGGCGGCCCAGCTCCAGGTACAGGCCGTCCTTCATCAGCTCCTCAAACTGGATGCCCAGCAGGCGGCCCTTGGCCAGCATCCCCCCGTGGCGCTTGATGTACCAGCGGAAGTCCGGCTTCAGCCGGGGGTTGACGATGACGACGGCTTCCCCAAACAGGGCGCCGTTTTTGGTGCCCCCGATATAAAAGGCGTCGCAGTAGCGGGGGAGATCAGAGAGCTCCAGATCGCTGGCAGCCAGGCCGCAGGCCAGGCGTGCGCCGTCCAAAAACAGGTATAGCCCCAGCTTTTTGCAGCACTCAGATAGGGCAATCAGCTCCGCCTTGGAGTATACGGTCCCCAGCTCGGTGGATTGGGAAATATAGACCAGGCCGGGCTTCACCACATGCTCGTCGGGCTGGGCGGCCACTAGATCCTCCACCATAGCGGGGGTCAGCTTGCCGTCCTCACTGGAGCGGGACAGGATTTTGTGGCCGGTGGCTTCCACGGCGCCGGTCTCATGGGTGTTAATGTGGCCGGTGGAGACGCAGAGAGGCGCTTCGTGCGGGCGCAAAAATGCGGAGATACAGGTGGCGTTGGCCTGGGTCCCGCCCACCAGGAGGTGGACGTCCGCATCGGGGCATTGAATCTGCGCCCGGATTAGTCCGGCGGCGTTGGTACAGTGCTCATCCATGCCGTAGCCCACGGTGGAATCCAGGTTGGTGCGCACCAGGGCCTCCAGCACCCTGGGATGGCAGCCCTCGGAGTAGTCGTTGATAAAGTGAAACATAAGATCCAATCCTTTACAGTAGAATGGGCGGGCAGCCAAACGGCTGCCCGTGGTGCTTATCCGGCAGGCTTGAAGGAACCCTTCAAAGACACAGCCCGGTTAAATACCAGGTTTCCGGGCTTGGAATCCCGGTTGTCCACACAGAAATAGCCCTGGCGCAGGAACTGATAGGAGGTGGGGAACGCGGTGTCCGCCAGGGAGGCCTCCACCTTGCAGCCGGACAGGATTTCCAGGGAATTGGGGTTCAGGCAGTCCGGGAAGTTCTTGTCCACGGCGTCTGGCTCAGGATCAGAGAACAGGTTGTCATACAGGCGAATCTCCGCGTCTACGGCGGTGTTGGCATCCACCCAGTGGATGGCAGCCCCCCTGATCTTGCGGCCGTCAGCAGGATCACCGCCCCGGGAATCTGGATCATATTCGCAGAGAACTTCCACCACATTGCCGCTCTCATCCTTGACGCAGCCAGTGCACTTGATGACATAGGCGCCCTTTAAGCGGCACTCCAACCCATTGGGGGACAGGCGCTTATACTTTTTCACCGGCTCCTCCATGAAGTCGTCGGCCTCAATATAGAGATCCCGGGAGAAGGTGACGGTGCGGGTGCCCAGCTCAGGGCGCTTGGGGTGGTTTTCAATCTCGAAGGTCTCAGATTGGCCCTGGGGATAGTTGGTGATGGTACACTTCACAGGGCGCAGGACAGCCATGGCCCGCCGGGCGGTATTGTCCAGGTCCGCCCGGAGGCAGTGCTCCAGGAAGGAGTATTCCACTGTGGAATCCGCTTTGGCCACGCCGATCTGCTCGGAGAAGGCGCGAATAGCGGCAGGGGTGTAGCCACGGCGGCGCAGGCCGCAGATGGTGGGCATGCGGGGGTCATCCCAACCGGAGACCCGGTGCTCCTCCACCAGCTGGCGCAGCTTCCGCTTGGACATGACGGTGTAGTTGATGCCCAGGCGGGCAAACTCAATCTGACGGGGCTTGTAATAGGGGATGGAGATGTTGTCGATCACCCAGTCGTACAGAGGGCGGTGGGACTCAAACTCCAGGGTACACAGGGAGTGGGTGATCCCCTCCAGCGCGTCCTCAATGGGGTGGGCAAAATCATACATGGGATAGATGCACCACTTGTCCCCGGAGCGGTGATGGGACATATGCTTAATCCGATAGATGACGGGATCCCGCATGTTGAAGTTGCCGCTGGCCAGGTCGATTTTTGCCCGGAGGGTCATGGCGCCGTCGGGAAACTCACCGTTGCGCATGCGCCGGAACAGCTCCAGGCTCTCCTGGATGGGGCGGTCCCGATAGGGGGAGACGGCGGGGGTGTTGATGTCGCCGCGGTTGGCGCTCATCTCCTCCAGGGTCAGCTGGCAGACATAGGCCTTGCCCGCCTTAATCAGCTCCACCGCATACTCATACATCTGCTCAAAGTAGTCGGAGGCGTAGAAGAACCGGTCGTCCCAGTCGTAGCCCAGCCACCTGATGTCCTCCTGAATGGCGTCCACATATTCCACATCTTCCTTGGTGGGGTTGGTGTCGTCCATTCTCAGGTTACAGATGCCGCCATACTTGGCGGCGGTGCCGAAGTCCACATAGATGGCCTTGGCATGTCCGATATGCAAATAGCCATTGGGCTCCGGTGGGAAGCGGGTGTGTACCTGCAACCCTTGGTAGCGGCCGCCCTGGGCCAGGTCTTCGTCGATCGCATCATGGATGAAATTCTGGGCCATGGAGACCCGTTCCTCAGAGCCGCCCATGATCTTTTCTTCAGCCATTTGATTCACTCCTAGTCTTTCATAGATTCCATTATAGTTCACAATAATACAACATTATAACGCAATTCGAAAAAAATGCAACATGAGCGGCCCTAATTTTCTCCAAAGAAGTTGGGAAGAATACAGGCGCTGCCTCCATTCTCCAGGCGCGAAAAGGACACGGAAATCAATTTTGAGAAAGGACTCTAAGCAGCATATTAGAATCCAGTA
>CAYLVH010000100.1:0-4100 GCA_964387095.1 uncultured Oscillospiraceae bacterium | reverse complement strand
ACCGACGTGTTGGTCACCGGCTATGATATCATCTTCTTCTGGGTGGCCCGGATGATCTTCTCCGCCTGCGAGCACACCAAGCAGCCCCCCTTCCACACCGTGCTGATCCATGGCCTGGTTCGTGATAACCTGGGCCAGAAGATGTCCAAGTCCCTGGGCAACGGCATTGACCCCTTGGACATGGTGGAAAAGTACGGCGCGGACGCCCTGCGCTTCAACCTGGTCACCGGCAATTCCCCTGGCAACGATATGCGCTTCTACACCGAGCGCTGCGAGGCCATGAGAAACTTTGCCAACAAAATCTGGAATGCCTCCCGCTTCGTGATGATGAATCTGACCATTGAGGAGGTTGCCCTGCCTGGAAAGCTGGAGATGGAGGATAAGTGGATCCTCTCCAAGCTGAATGGGGTGATTAAGGCTGTCACCGATAATCTGGAAAAGTACGAGTTGGGTGTTGCCGCACAGAATATCTATGATTTTGTTTGGGACGATTTTTGCGATTGGTATATTGAGCTGACCAAGACCCGCCTGAACGGCGGGGATGCGCAGCGGAATCAGTCTGCCCAGCAGGTGCTCTGCTATGTTCTGGTGGAGATGCTGAAGCTGCTCCATCCCTTCATGCCCTTCCTCACCGAGGAGATTTACCAGGCACTGCCCCATGAGGAGCCGTTCCTCATGGGCGCAAAGTGGCCGGAGTACAAGGCGGAGCTGGACTTCCCACAGGACGAGGCTGCACTGGAAAAGGTCATGGAGGCCATCAAGGCGGTCCGTGCCCGCCGGGCTGAGATGAGCGTGCCGCCCTCCAAGAAGGCGCATTTGACCATCATCACGGCGGATCCCTCCGTGTATCAGGCGGGGGAGAAGTTCCTGATGCGCCTGGCCTCCGCCAGCGCCCTGACCTTTGCCGAAGAGGCCCCGGCGGATCTGACCGGTATGGTCTCCTGCGTCACCGCAGATGCCAAGCTGTTCCTGCCCCTGGCAGAGCTGGTGGATCTGGAAAAGGAAAAGGCCCGCATCCGAAAGGAGTTGGATAAGGCCCGCAAGAACCTGGAAAATACCCGCAAGAAGCTCTCTAACCCCAACTTTGTCAGCAAGGCTCCCGAGGCAGTCATTGCCGGCGTTCGGGAAACCGAGGCGAAAGCGGTTGCCCTGGTCAGCCAGCTGGAGGAGTCCCTGGCAAACCTGCCATAATCCGATGCCTAACAATGCCGCCGGAAAGGGCGGCATTGTTTCTGACCTGGAAGAATTCTTGGAGGATTCAGAATGACCTATGAAGAAGCTTTGACCTATATTCATTCCACACCGAACTTTGCCCGGGGCGCCTCCCTGGAGCGGATTCGTCTGCTGCTGGAGCAGCTGGGAAATCCCCAGAAGGGGCTCCGCTTTGTCCACATCGCAGGCACCAATGGAAAGGGCTCCACCGCCGCCATGATCGCCTCGATTCTTCATGCGGCGGGCTACCGGACAGGGCTTTACACCTCTCCTTATCTGGAACGGTTCAATGAGCGGATGAGATTGAATGGCGGGATGATTTCCAACGAAGAGCTGGCGGAGGGAACCCAACGGGTGAAAGAAGCCGTGGAACGTCTGGAGAAGTTGGGGGCGGAGTCCCCCAATGAGTTTGAGCGGGTCACGGCCATCGCCCTTTGTTGGTATGCCAAGAGGGGGGCGGAGATTGTTGTGTTGGAGGTAGGACTCGGCGGCCGCTACGATGCCACCAACGTGATCGACCCGCCAGAGGCCTGCGCCATCACCTCCATCTCCTTGGATCATACCTCCGTTCTGGGAAATACCCTGGAGGAGATTGCCCGGGAAAAGGGCGGCATTCTGAAGGAGGGGGCTCCGTGTGTGCTCAGCTCCGACCAGCCGGAGGAGGTTCGGAGGGTCATCCGGAAGATCGCCGGGGCGGAACATGTGCCCCTGTTGGAAAGCAGCCAAAATCAGATTTCCCGTGTTGTCCGGGACAGCGGGGGAATGCGCTTTTTCTGGCGGGGACGCCAGCTCCGCCTGCCCCTGTTGGGGGAATATCAGGTTCACAATGTCTGTACCGTGCTGAATCTGGTGGAATGCCTCCGTATAAGGGGCTGGGAGATCACGGACAGTGCGGTGCAGGCGGGGTTAGCCTCAGTCACCTGGCCGGGACGGCTGGAATTACTCCAGGGGAAACTCCTGCTGGACTGCGGCCATAATCCCGGGGGGATTGCCGCCCTGTGCCGGGAGCTGGACACGACCTTTCGGGGACGCCCGGTGGTGACGGTCATGGGGATGCTGCGGGATAAGGCGTTTCAGGAGTGCCTGAGCGCAGTGGCAAAGCGCAGTGTGCGCTTTTACGCGGTTTCTCCATCCAGTCCCAGGGCGCTGCCCAAGGAGCAGATTGGAGCGGTGGCGGCGGAGCACTGCAAAGAGTTCGTCGTATGCGACAACATCCCAGAGGCGGTGGAAGCCGCCTGTCAGGGGATGCCGGAGGGGGGGCTGGTGTTGATCTGCGGCTCCATCCCGTTGGTGGGAGAAGCACGGCAATATTTGACCCGGCGACAGTAACCAGCATAAATTACAAATAAATCCGTTTATAATGAGCGTATCGAAAAATGATGCGCTCATTTTTTGTGCAAAGTAAGGGGGAGACAAGTTATGTCAATCAGCGGAGAAGTCGTAGACCGAAACATGATCCTGCAAATCGGAGGTGAAATTGACCATCATCAGGTAAAAAAGCTGATGCAGGAGATCGACAGCAGGATCGATTTGCATATGCCCAGAAATTTGGTGCTGGATCTAAACGGGGTAACCTTTATGGATAGCTCGGGCATTGCCCTGCTGCTGCGGGCCTGGAAGCGGATGCAGGAGCTGGAAGGGACAACGGCGGTTGTCCATGTTCCCCAGCAGGCGCTCCGGGTGCTCCAGGCTGCGGGAATAGACAGTATGATGGAAATGCATTGAAGGGGGAGTTACATATGAGAGCCTACAACATCGTCACGATAGATTTTATCAGCCGCTCAGCCAACGAGGGGTTCGCACGCTCAGCAGCGGTGTGCTTCGCGGCCCAGCTGGATCCCACGCTGGAGGAGGTCAACGACCTGAAAACAGCAGTCAGTGAGGCAGTGACCAACGCCATTGTCCATGGGTATCCCAACACCTTCGGGAAAATCACCCTGAAGATGAAGCTGTACGAAAACCGGGTTATTGAAATTCAGATCAAAGATCGGGGTGTGGGGATTGCGGACATCGAGCAGGCAAGGACTCCCCTCTATACCACCGGCGGCAGCGACCGCAGCGGCATGGGCTTCACAATTATGGAGAGCTTCACCGACGAAATGCGGGTCAAATCCGCTCCGGGGAAGGGAACCATCGTGACCCTGCGGAAAAAGATTGCCAACCGGCTGGGAGGAAACGGTTGAGCGGTGGAGCTCTGCCGGAAAAGGCCAGGATGGGGGATAAACAGGCCAGAGAGCAGATGGTGCAGGAGAATGTCCGGCTGATCTGGAGCATTGTGCGCCGGTTTGCCGGCAAAGGGGTGGAGGAAGACGACCTGTTTCAACTGGGATGTATCGGCTTCCTGAAGGCCATTGATGGCTTTGACCCTGCCTATGGCACCTGTTTTTCCACCTACGCGGTGCCGAAAATTGCAGGGGAGATCCGGCGCTATCTCCGGGACAACGGCCCCGTGAAGCTGGGCAGGAGCTTGCAGGAGCAGAATGTAGCGGTCTGGCAAAAGCGGCGGGAATTCCTGGAGGAGCAGGGGCGGGAACCAACCCTAAAGGAGCTGAGCCAGCTCACCGGGCTTTCGGCGGAGGAGTTAGCCCTGACGGAGAACAGCACCGTCCCGGTGCTCTCCCTTCAGGCGGAGACAGAGACCGGCGCCACGTTGGAAGAACTGCTCAGTGAGGAAGGGCAGGAGGAGCGCCTTTTGGAGCACATGGCCCTGCGGGAGGCCATCCGCAAGCTGCCCGAGCGGCAGCAGATGCTGATCTTTCTGCGGTATTTCCGGGACTTTACCCAGCAGAGAACGGCAAAAGTCTTAAAAATCAGTCAGGTTCAGGTGTCGCGCCTGGAAAAGCGGACCATTGAACAGCTGCGAAAATTGATTTAAGGGGGAAAAAGCC
>CAYLVH010000099.1:0-4389 GCA_964387095.1 uncultured Oscillospiraceae bacterium | reverse complement strand
TTACTGGATTCTAATATGCTGCTTAGAGTCCTTTCTCAAAATTGATTTCCGTGTTCCGTGCAACCCCCGGGTCCGGCCCTTCCTTTTTTATGAAATCTGTGATAAAATATAGGATAGACTGTCGAGACGCCCCAGGCCCCCGGCAGAGTTCCGTTAGCTTAACCTTGAAGGAGGCAAACCCATGGATACCAAAGACGCGAGCTTCCGGCAGCTGGGCCAGGTGTTCCAACGCGCCCTCAGCTCCTGCACCGGGAGGGAGCTGACCCTCCACACCTATCCCGGTCCCCAAAACACAGCCTCCGGCTTCCGGGCGGAGGTGCCCATGGAGGGCTGGACCGCCGGCTTCTTCTTCTGGCACCACCCCCAGGGGCTGAAGGGGATTTTCCACCTCCTGGAATGCCGGGTCCGATTCCCCGGCGTCCGGGACATGGTGTTCCCCTTTTACAGCGTGCTTCACCAGGTGGCCCCCGGGGATTTCCGCTGCTGCTGCCTCTCCCAGATCTCCACCGAAGGGGAGATGACCGCCTCCGTCCAATGGCTCTGGTCAGTGGTCAGCAGCCGTAGGGCGGAGATCACCGCCCTGGCCTCGGATCCCGCCCCCCTGGTCCGCCGCCAGCGGGAGGAGCTTTCCCAATACTACCAAGAGGATATCTTCTCCGCCTGCTCCCGCGTGACCAGCCGGCCTGGCAGCAGCCCCGGTTGGAGGGAGACCGCCCGGAAGCGGCTCCACATGCAGCTCACCAACTGGTACGCCCGGTTCCACGCCCGGCTGACCGGACCAACCTACGCCAGCTTTCTCACCGGTCAGTTCCGACAGGCCCTGGAGGGCTTCCGGGAGGGCGGGCCCTTGAACGAGTACGAGTCGGCCCTGGCCGCCTATATGACCAGCCACGATACCCTGGAGGAGCAGGTCCTCCCCCAGGCTCTGCAGGGGATGATGGTGAACCACCAAAATCAGGTCCCGGCCCCCAAGGCCCAGGGCGCCTCCCGGCCGGCCGTCTCCAACTCCTTTATCCTGAGTAACGCGCTGCTGGGGGCGCTGATCCAGCTGCCCTTCTGGGCGCTGTTCTTCGCCCTGATCTACTGGCTGGACTGCCACTGGGCGGGCCAGGGCATGGCCGCCGTGCTGGGCCACCGCTGGGAGGACCCCATCTTCGGCGCCTTCCTGGTGTCCTTCTCCACCTCCTTCCTGCTGCTGCCGGAGGTCATCCGGCGGCGCTACCGCAACGCCCCGGACAAGGAGCAGAAGCTGGCCGTGGCAGAGCACTACCGGGCCCCCCGGATCCTCCGGCTGTTCCAGAGCTTCCGCTCCGCCGCCGTGACCCTGACCACCATCTATCTGTTCTTCTCCGCCTACACCGGGCTGGCCTTCACCCAATCCGGCTTCTATGACCGCTCCGCCTTTGGCTCCCTCTCCGGGGTGTACTATCCCTATTCCCAGGTGGAGTGCCTGCGCTACGACGGCGAGGACTACGAAATCGTCCTGAGCACCGGGGACACCCTGCTGCCGGGGGAGGACTTCGGCATTTCCGCCTCAAAATTTCAGCAAACCGCGCTGCCCCTCTTTGAGGCCGCCGGGGTGCCCCTGGAAAAGGAGGGTTAAACCTTGAACGTCTGCGATATCCAAGAGATCAAGAACCTGCTGGGCCGCCACGGCTTCCGCTTCTCCAAGTCCCTGGGCCAGAACTTCCTGATCCGGGAGTGGGTCCCCCGGGAGATCGCCGCCGCCTCCGGGGCGGACCAGTCCCGGGGGGTGCTGGAGATCGGCCCCGGCATCGGCCCCCTGACCCGGGAGCTGTCCCACCGGGCAGCCAAGGTCACCGCCGTGGAGCTGGACCGCAGCCTGCTCCCCCTGCTGGCTGAGACGTTGGAGGGCTATCTCAACGTCCACGTCCTCTTCGGGGACATCCTGAAATTCGACCTGAAGGCCCTGGTGGAGGAGGAATTCTCCGGTCTGCGCCCCATGGTCTGCGCCAACCTCCCCTACAACATCACCACCCCGGTGCTGAAAAGGCTCCTGGAGTGCCGCCTCTTTCCCACCATCACGGTGATGATCCAGCGGGAGGTGGCGGCCCGCATCTGCGCCGCCCCGGGGGACAGGGACTGCGGCGCCTTCTCCCTCTTCTGCCAGTATCACGCCCACTGCCAAGCCCTCTTTGACGTGCCCCCCGGCTGCTTCCTCCCCGCCCCCAAGGTGACCTCCACGGTCATCCGGCTGCGGCTCCGGGAGACCCCCGCCGTGGAGGTGGAGGACGAGGCCCTCTTCTTCCGCACCATCAGGGCCGCCTTCACCCTGCGCCGAAAAACCCTGGTCAACAGCCTCTTTGCCGGCTTCGGCGGCGCCCTGACCAAGGAGGAGCTGGCCCAGGCCATCGCCGCCTGCGGCCTGCCCCCCGCCATCCGGGGGGAGAAGCTGGGCCTGGAGGACTATTGCGCCCTCTCCCACCGGCTGGGCCCCCTGCTCCACTGACCCCGCCCCGGCAAACTTCCCTATTTTGTATGGGAAACCCACAAAATGCCGCAAAAAATCCCCGAAATCTTTGGCTTGACTGCCCAAATATCCTATGTTATAATGAGTACTTGTGTAGGTATGATTTAAGGAGGCCTGTGCTTTGCTATCCAAACTGAAAGACAGCCCCAAAGTCGTCGGCCTGAAGCAGTCCCGCCGGGCAATTGCCGATGGCACTGCGGCCCTTGTTTTTCTGGCAGACGATGCCGACCCCCACCTCACAGATTCCATCCGGGACCTTTGCCGGCAGCACACCGTCCCCGTCACCAATGTGGAGACCATGAAGGCTTTGGGCTCCGCCTGCGGCATCTCCGTGGGCGCGGCTGTGGCCGTGCTGCTCACCTGACCCCGGCGGCGGACCGCCGCCCGGGAATTATTTTGTTTTTAACGAATAAAGCCCGGCTTTTTCGTTAAAATATAGATCGTATTAACGAAAGAAAGGAGGAAAATTATGCCTACGTTTAACCAGCTTGTCCGCAAGGGCAGAGAGACTATGACCTATAAGTCCAACTCCCCCGCCATGCAGAAGGGTCTGAACACCCTGAGGAACAAGGAGACCGACCTGCCTTCCCCCCAGAAGAGAGGCGTCTGCACCGCTGTCCGTACTTCCACCCCGAAGAAGCCCAACTCCGCACTGCGTAAAATCGCCCGTGTGCGCCTGTCCAACGGCTATGAGGTGACCGCGTATATCCCCGGTGTGGGCCACAACCTGCAGGAGCACTCTGTGGTTATGATCCGCGGCGGCCGTGTTAAGGACCTGCCCGGCGTCCGTTACCACATCATCCGGGGTTCTCTGGATACCCAGGGCGTCAACGGCCGGATGCAGTCCCGCTCCAAGTACGGCGCCAAGCGTCCCAAGGCTAAGAAGAAGTAAGCTAAGGCCGCGGCCCCAAGTTTCACAAAGCTATTTTTGCGCTCAGGCGCAAGGCTGACTGCCTTGCCACGAGACTTTACTATATATTCTCCCCCGGAGAACGGGTAAAACCTCAAGGCAGGCTCTGGACTCAGGCAAGTCCAGTACGGATGCCGGGACCAAACCGCCCGGCACTTCGAGTACCTATGAAATCATATTATGAAGGAGGGAAGTACAATGCCTAGAAGAGGAAATGTACCCAAGCGTGAGATCCTGCCAGATCCCATGTACAAGTCCGTCCTGGTGACCAAGCTCATCAACAGCGTCATGCTGGACGGCAAGAAGGGTGTTGCTCAGAAGGTCGTCTACGGCGCTTTTGACATCATCAAGGAAAAGACCGGGAATGATCCCCTGGAGGTGTTCCACACCGCCCTGGAAAACATCATGCCCTCCCTGGAGGTAAAGGCCCGCCGTGTGGGTGGCGCCACCTATCAGGTGCCCATGGAGGTGCGCCCTGAGCGGCGCCAGACCCTGGGCCTGCGCTGGCTGACGGGCTACGCCCGCAACCGCAGCGAAAAAACCATGAAGGACCGTCTGGCCGGCGAGATTATGGACGCATCCAACAACCTGGGTAACGCCGTCAAGAAGCGTGAGGATACCCACAGGATGGCTGAGGCCAACAAGGCCTTTGCTCATTACCGCTGGTAATAAAGGAGCTATCGTATGCCTAGAAAAACACCTCTGGAACGAACCAGAAATATCGGCATTATGGCTCACATTGATGCCGGTAAAACCACCACGACCGAGCGTATTCTCTATTACACCGGCGTGAACTATAAGATCGGCGAGGTCCACGACGGCGCAGCCACCATGGACTGGATGGTTCAGGAGCAGGAGCGTGGCATCACCATCACCTCCGCCGCCACCACTTGTTTTTGGTCTGGCTCCGACCACCAGTATGACTCCCATCGGATCAACATCATCGACACCCCGGGCCACGTGGACTTCACCGTGGAGGTGGAGCGTT
>CAYLVH010000098.1:0-4681 GCA_964387095.1 uncultured Oscillospiraceae bacterium | reverse complement strand
TTAACATATTTAAAAAGCGAGCGGACGAGCGGAACTAAAGAGATTTTATGGAACTTATCAAAAAAATGCATGTCAGAGGAAATTAGGATCTCCAGGCCAATCCCTGACAAGATTAGACAAAAAGCATGACATGATAAAACAAGATAATTCATATCGTTATTGTATCAATTTGCTGAAAGGATTTCAATGTTGATTTCAAAATATTGTCAAATTGACGGCTTTATAGACAGGGCGCGGCTTGCCTTTTTAAATTCTATATTTACACTGGCTTATGATTCGTGGTATAATGAAAAAACTTAAAATGGAGAACACTGTTGATTAGAAAGAAGGACTGACATATGAACCGAATTGACGCTATCATGAACCGCCGCTCCATCCGGAAATTTCAGGACCGCCCGGTGGAGCGGGAAAAGCTCGAGTCCCTTCTGCGGGCCGCTATGCAGGCTCCTTCTGCCAAGAACACCCAGTGCTGGGAGTTCCTGGTCATCCAGAAGCCGGAGGCGAAGGAGGCGGTTTCCAAGATGTCTCCCTATGCCATGTGTGCCCAAAATGCGGCTGCCCTGATCCTGGTCATGGGCAATTACCAGCGCATTGATCATGTGCTGCCTATCTGGGTGCAGGACCTGGCCGCCGCCACGGAAAATATTCTGATCCAGGCAGAGGCCGAGGGACTGGGCGCCACCTGGCTGGGCATGTACCCCTTTGAGGAGCGGACCAATGCCCTGAGCGCCTACTTTGACCTGGACGAAACGCTGATTCCCTTCGCTGTGGTGGCCCTGGGCTATAAGGCCAAGGAGAAGGAGCCGGAGGACCGCTATGACCTCAAGAAGGTTCACTGGGAGGTGTATTAATGATCCGGTTGGTAAAGCCAACTCCTGCCTATAAGGAGCAGGTGCTCGCCTATAAAAAGGAGTTTGAGGAGAGCCTGGATCACACGGATGGGACGTCTGCGCTGGATGCTGCGGAATCCTTTGAGAGCTGGTATCAGGACCTTCAGGATATGAGCTGTCAGAAGACGGTGCCTCCGGGGCTTGTGCCAGCCAGCCAATTCCTGGGAGTGGACGAAAAGGGGAGCCTGGTGGCATGCTGAATCTCCGGCATTACCTGAATGACTATCTGGAACAATTTGGGGGACATATTGGATACAGCGTCCGCAAAAGCGAGCGCCAGAAGGGCTATGCCACCGAAATGCTGTCCCTGGCCTTGGGGGAAGCGAAAAAGCTGGGCCTGAGCCGGGTGCTGGTCACCTGTGACCGGGAGAATACCGGTTCGGCAAAAACCATCCTCAACAATGGCGGTGTGCTGGAAAACGAGGTCTTTGACCCCAACGACGGCACCGTCACCCAGCGCTATTGGATTGAACTCTGAACGAAAAAACGACCCTCCGGCAAAGCCAGAGGGTCGCTTGGCATTGATTGGGGGTTATTCGCCGACTACAGCGGCAACCAGCTGCTGCATATTGTACATACCCGGTCCGGCGCACTGGGTCAGGAACTTTGCAGCCCTGACCGCCCCGGAGGCGAAGATCTCCCGGGACTGGGCGGTGTGGGTGATCTCAATGACCTCGTCCCGGCCGGCGAAGATCACATCGTGGACGCCCACGATGGTGCCGCCCCGGACGGAGGAAATGCCAATCTCCTTCTTGTCCCTGGCCTGGCGGCGGCCGCTGCGGTCATAGACATACTCTGGCTCGTAGCTCAGAGCGGCGGCAGCGGCGTCTGCGATCATCAGGGCGGTGCCGGAGGGGGCGTCCACCTTGCGGTTGTGGTGGCGCTCCACGATTTCGATGTCGTAGCTGTCGCCTAAAATCTGGGCCGCCTTTTTGACCAGCTCCACCATGACATTGATGCCCAGGGACATATTGGCGGAGCGGAAGATGGGAACCACCTTGGAGGCCTGGTCGATGGCGTCCAGTTGCGCCTGGGTATAGCCGGTGGTAGCCAGGACAGCGGGGACCTTGTGTTCCGTGCAGAAGGCCAGCAGGCCATCCAGCACAGCGGGATTGGAAAAGTCAATCACCGCGTCAGCCTCACCGGTGAAGTTGGCGGGATTGGAAAAGATGGGATAGGGCTTTTCAATTTGGACCACATCAAAGCCCGCGGCGATTTCCACCTGGGGATCCGCAGCGCAGATGGACTCCACAACCTGGCCCATGTGGCCGGAGCAGCCGGAGATAATGATTTTATACATAAAAATTCACGCTTTCTCTTTAGTGACCGGACGGAGCTTATTTCAGCAGCCCGTATTTCAGCAGCGCATTCCGAGTCAGCTCCATATGGTCCTCACTCATCTCGCACAGGGGCAGGCGGAGTTCACCGGCGTTCATGCCCATCATATTCAGGGCGCCCTTGACGGGGATGGGGTTGACCTCACAGAACAGTGCGTCGCACAGGTCGGTCAGGTTCAGCTGGAGCTTACTGGCCTCCTGGAAATTGCCTTCCAGGCAGAGGGCGGTCATCTTGGCCATGATCTGGGGCCAGATGTTGGAGACCACGGAGATCACGCCCTTGGCGCCCAGGGACATCATGGGGACCACCTGGTCGTCGTTGCCGGACCACATGAAGAAGTCCTCGGGGCAGGTGGCCAGGGTATGGGTGATGAGGGGGAGGTTGCCGGAGGCCTCCTTGCAGCCGTTAATCATGGGATGCTCAGCCAGAACCTTGTAGGTCTTGGGCTGAATGGTGGTGCCGGTGCGGCTGGGCACATTGTAGAGGATGATGGGGGTGCTGACCCGGTCAGCAATGTAGGTGTAGTGCTTAATCAGGCCGGTCTGGGTGGCCTTGTTGTAATAGGGCGTGACCAGCAGCAGGCCGTCCACGCCGCACTGTTCGGCGGCCTGGGAGAGATATAGAGCCTCCTGGGTGTTGTTGGCGCCGGTGCCGGCGATGACCTTGACACGGCCCGCGACCTTCTCAGCGCAGTACTTGATGGTGTCGATATGCTCCTGGAAGGACTGGGTGGAGGCCTCGCCGGTGGTGCCGCAAACACAGATGGCGTTGGTGCCGCCAGCGATCTGGACTTCGATCAGATTTCCAAGGCTGTCGAAATTGACGCCGTTTTCATCAAAGGGTGTGACAATGGCGACACATGCGCCGGTAAAAATAGGCTGTCTCATAAATCATGCTTCCTTTCTCAACGGTCGGGGACAAAATCGGAATCTCTTTCTCTGGGAATCAGTCCATATACCCCTCGGCGCAAAGCAGCTCGGCCAGGAGGACAGCGCCTCCGGCGGCGCCCCGCAGGGTGTTATGGGACAGGCAGACAAACTTGTAATCATACTGTGTGTCAGGACGCAGGCGGCCGATGGAAACAGCCATGCCTCCCTCCAGCATCCGGTCTGGCCGGGTCTGGGGGCGGTCGTCCTCTTCAAAGTAGTGCAGGAACTGCTTAGGCGCGGAGGGCAGCTCCAGCTCCTGGGCGCGGCCGGAGAAAGAGGCCCAGGTTTCCTTGATCTCCTCAATGGAAGGCTTCCGCCCCTGGGGGAAGGACATAAACACGGCGGCCATATGGCCGTTGGAAACCGGCACCCGCAGGCACTGCGCAGTGATGGCGGGATAGCTGGCGTTCTCAATGTGGTCGCCGGAAACCTCGCCCCACAGCTTCATAGGCTCTTGCTCGGACTTCTCCTCCTCGCCGCCGATGTAGGGAATCACATTGTCCATCATCTCAGGCCAGGTTTGGAAGGTTTTGCCTGCGCCGGAGATGGCCTGATAGGTGCAGACCAGGGCCTTATCCATGCCATACTTGGCGCGCAGGGGATGGAGGGCAGGCACATAGGACTGCAAAGAGCAGTTGGACTTGACGGCGATAAAGCCACGCTTGGTGCCCAGGCGCTTGCGCTGGGCGGGGATGATGTCCAGATGTTGGGCATTGATCTCCGGCACCACCATGGGGACGTCAGAGGTGAAGCGGTTCGCGGAGTTGTTGGAGACAACGGGGCACTCGGCCTTGGCGTACCTTTCTTCCAGGGCTCGGATTTCGTCCTTCTTCATATCCACGGCACAGAACACGAAGTCCACCAGAGAGGCGATCTTCTCCACGTCGTCAGTCGCGTTCATCACGATGATATTCTTGGCATCTTCGGGCATGGGGGTGTCCATGGCCCAGCGATTGCCCACGGCTTCCTCATAGGTCTTTCCGGTGGAACGGGCGGAAGCCGCGATAACAGTCAGTTTGAACCAGGGGTGGTTCTCCATCAGGGTAACAAAACGCTGGCCAACCATGCCGGTTCCGCCAATAATCCCCACCTTGTAATGCTTTTCCATGTTGATTACCTCCAGGATTCCCGTTCCAGTTTATGCGCCAAGGCATGAACGGGAGAAAAAATGAATATGATTTTCTCACATAAAAAGAAAATCAGCCACCATGAGGCCGGCTGAATTTGTACGATACAATTATAATACGGCAAATCCCTGGGAATGACCGGAAATTATAACATATATTGACAAAAGCAGACAGCGCTCCATCGTTTCCGATGACAGTCATTAAGTTCTTCACTTAATGCCCAGGAAATTACCGTCCGGCCGGGAATCCCTTCGGCGGTATCCCCTTTTATTACGGGTGACTGGGAATGCCGGACTCCCTGGCCGTAACGACTGATGAATACCGCGCCTCTATCTAGAGATACAATCTTATATTATCACATTTACGATACCCTGTCAAGGATTTTAAGGGAGCAATC
>CAYLVH010000097.1:0-4972 GCA_964387095.1 uncultured Oscillospiraceae bacterium | reverse complement strand
TGCCGGTGGCGGCGGTGGTGTTGCCCAGGGAGTCCAGGGCGTCGGTGCGCTCCCGGACATCTTCGGGAAGGCTGGACATCTCAGCGATGCCGCCGGCGTTGTCGGCCACGGGGCCATATGCGTCGGTTGCCAGGGTGATGCCCAGGGTGGATAGCATACCCACGGCGGAGATGCCAATGCCGTACAGGCCCATGCCAAAGTCGGTGTTGCCGCCGGAGGCGAAGAAGGAGATAATAACGGCCACAGCCACGATCAGGATGGAGGCCATGGTGGACTTCATGCCCAGGGAGATGCCGCCTATGATGATGGTTGCGGAGCCGGTCTCAGAGGCGTCCGCCAGCTTTTGAGTGGGCTTATAGGTGTCGGAGGTGTAATACTCCGTGAAGTAGCCGATTGCGCAGCCGCCGATCAGGCCGCACAGGATGGCCACATAGACGCCGATGTTCTTAACCGTCAGCAGGGTCAGGGGGATTGCAACGATTGCAGAGAGGACGGCGGCGGTGTAAGTACCGATGCGCAGGCTTCTCAGTAGGGAGGCCTGGGAGGCGTCTTCCTTGGTCTTGACCAGGAAGGAGCCGATGATGGAGCAGATGATGCCGGCAACAGCCAGGAGCATGGGCAGCAGCATGCCGGAAAAGCCGAAACCGGCGATGGCGCCCAGGGAGAAGGTGGCCAGGATGGAGCCGACGTAGGACTCGTACAGGTCAGCGCCCATACCGGCGACGTCGCCCACATTGTCGCCCACGTTATCAGCGATGGTTGCGGGGTTGCGGGGGTCATCCTCGGGGATACCGGCCTCCACCTTGCCCACCAGGTCAGCGCCCACGTCAGCGGCCTTGGTGTAGATGCCGCCGCCCACACGGGCAAACAGGGCCATGAAGGAAGCGCCCATGCCGTTCATAACCATGATGTTGCCCAGGGTGTACGCATCCTGAACCCCGAAGGCATAGTAGAGGAGGACGAACCAGATGGTAATGTCAAATAGGCCCAGCCCCACCACGGTGAAACCCATGACCGAACCGGAGGAGAAAGCCACCCGCAGGCCCCTGTTCAGGCTCTCAGATGCGGCGTAAGCGGTACGGGCATTGGAAGCGGTGGCGATCTTCATGCCGATGAAACCGGCCAGCATAGACCAGATACCGCCAGTCAGGAAGGCGAAGGGGGTATAGCGGGACAGCATATTTCCCCCGGAGCCGAAGGCGATGATCAGCAGGATCACGAACACCACGGCAAAGACCTTTGCGACAGTAGTGTACTGATGCTTCAGATAAGCGTTTGCACCTTCACGGATGGAAGCTGCAATTTTTTGCATTTTTTCGGTTCCTTCGGAGGCCTTCATCACCTTGCTCCGCTGCAGCAGAGCAAAGAGCAGGGCAATGGCAGCGCCGACAAAACCAATCCACATGTAGTTTGCCAATGAATTCCAACTCCTTTTTTGATTTTTCCTAAATAGTTTAGCATAACTTCCTATTTTTTCAAGTGTTAACAAAAATTTGGAAACGATTTCGCATAAAGATTTTATATTTTGTACAAAAAATGAAAACGATTTCACCTGATAAACCAGGAATGTCCAAGTTCAACCATTGCGGTTTTGGCCAAAAAAGAGTTCTATTGCGGGACGGTTTCCTTTCCAAGGGGAACAGGAAAGGAGGCTGCCGAACTAGCATTCGACAGCCTCCTGAGCTTCAGGGAGTTTATAAAAGCCTTTTATGCCAACAGGGCCTTATCCGAGGCGAATTGTTCCCCGGAGACCACCTCGAACTGGTGGAGCAGATCCTCCACGGTCAGGTTCTTCTTCTCCTCGCCGGAGATGTTCAGAATGACGTGGCCCTCGTGCATCATAACCAGGCGGTTGCCGTGGGCGATGGCGTCTTTCATGTTGTGGGTGACCATAATGGCGGTCAGGTGGTTCTCGCTGATGATTTTGTCTGTAGCGTCCAGGACCTTGGCGGCGGTCTTGGGGTCCAGGGCGGCGGTGTGTTCGTCCAACAGGAGGAGCTTAGGCTTTTTCAGGGTGGCCATCAGCAGGGTCAGCGCCTGACGCTGGCCGCCGGAGAGCAGGCCCACCTTGGTGGTCATCCGGTCCTCCAGGCCCAGATCCAGGGTTTTAAGCAGCGCGTAAAACTTCTCATGTTCCTTCTTGGTGATGCCCCAACGCAGGGTCCGGCGGGTGCCCCGGCGGGCGGCCAGGGCCAGATTCTCGGCGATCTGCATGTTGGCGGCGGTGCCGGTCATGGGGTCCTGGAATACACGGCCCAGCATGGTGGCCCGTTTGTGCTCAGGCAGGGCGGAGATGTCCTGGCCGTCGATGAGGATGGCACCGGAGTCCACCGGCCAGACCCCTGCCACGGCGTTGAGTGTGGTGGATTTTCCTGCGCCGTTGCCGCCGATGACGGTGCAGAAGTCGCCGGTCTCCAGGGTCAGGCTGACGCCCTGGAGGGCCTTCTTCTCGTTGATGGTGCCGGGGTTAAAGGTTTTGTAAATATCCTTGATTTCTAACATTTTACTTGCCCTCCTTGGCTTTCTTCGCGTTCTGCTTGGCCACCCGGGAGAAGGAGTTCTTGCTCCGTCCCTTTAGATAGGGGACAGCCAGGAAGATCGCCACCACGATTGCGGTCAGCAGCTTCATGTCATCGGCGGGGAATTTCAGCCACAGCACAAAGACATAAACGATGTAATAGATGACGCCGCCCAGGACCACGAAGGTCAGGCGCAGCATGAAGTTCAGGTGCTTGCCCAGGAGGGCCTCGCCCAGGACCTCACCGATGATGACGGCGGCCAGGCCGATGACGATGGCGCCCCGGCCCATGTTGACGTCGGCAAAGCCCTGGTACTGGGAGAGCATGCCGCCAGCCAAAGCCACCAGGCCGTTGGACAGGGCCAGGCCCACCACCTTCATGGCGTTGGTGTTGATGCCCTGGGCCCGGGCCATGTTGCCGTTGTTGCCGGTGGCCCGGAGGGCGGAGCCGTGCTCAGTGCCCAGATACCAGTAGAGCAGCACGATGATGGCGGCGCAGCAGATGGCGGAGATCAGGATAGTGCGGGGGAGCAGATTGGCGTTGGATGTGATGTGGAAGGTGACTTTGTTCACGTTCACCGATTGGTTAGCCTTGCCCATGATATTCAGGTTGACGGAATACAGGGAAATCTGAATCAGGATGCCAGACAGGATCGCGGGGATGCCCAGCAGGGTGTGGAGCAGGCCGGTGATGGTGCCTGCGGCCAGACCGGCCAAGAAGGAGATCACCAGGGCCAGTTCAGGGTTCCAGCCGTTGAGGACCAGCATGATGCAGACCGCGCCGCCGGTGGCCAGGGAACCGTCCACCGTCAGGTCGGCGATGTCCAGGATGCGGAAGGTGAGATAAACGCCCAGGGCCATAATGCCCCAGATCAAGCCCTGGGCGATGCCGCCAGGGCAGCTGCGCAAAAGCGCCAGCGGGTTTAGGGATGCGAAGAAAGCCAGCATAGATTGATTCCTCCGTTTTTTCTCATTTGTATTTTAAGGATGTCAATAAATCTCTACCCTACAATATAGCACAAAATCCCGGTGAGGGGAACACCTTCACCGGGACTTTTTAAGAATAAATTTTGAGAGGATTGGCAGATCATTCCGCCTCTTCAGAGGACTCGATGGCGGTGAAGCCGTCGGGCATGGTGAAGCCGATGGCGTCAGCGAACTCAGCGTTATACTTCTTCACGGGGTCGGTGGAGTAGCAAATGGGCATGGTGGAGACGTCAGCGCCGTTGACCAGGATGTCATAGGCCATCTGGCCGCACAGGTAGCCGATGTCATAGTAGCTGATGGAGACGGTAGCCAGGCCGCCGTTGGCGCACATGTTCTCCTCACCGCAAATGACGGGGATGCCGGCAGGCTCGCAGATGTTGGAGACGATGGTCATGTTGGAGGCGGCGGTGTTGTCAGTGGGGATGTACAGAACGTCGCAGTCCTGGATGGCAGCGGTGCAGACGGACTGGATATCGTTGGAGTCGGAGAAGGTGTACTCGGTGCAGGTCACATTGTAAGCTTCCATGCATTCCTTAAACTGCTGGGCCTGAACAACGGAGTTGGCCTCTGCGGAGCAGTACAGGATGGAGACGTTCTGGGCCTCGGGGACCAGCTCCATGACCAGGTCGGCATACAGCTGAGCGTCCACGCCGTCGGAGGAGCCGGAGACGTTGATGCCGGTGCCGGCGTTGATGTCCAGGTCGGGGTCATCCAGGGCGGTCGCGTAGTCGGTGACGGAGGTGCCCAGGATGGGGATATCGGAGGTCGCCGCCATGGCAGCCTGCAGGGCGGGGGTGGCGTTGGCCATAATCAGGTCATAGTCGTTGGCGACAAAACCGGTGACGATGGTGGAGCAGGTGGTGGAGTCCCCCTGGGCGTTTTGCAGGTCGAAGATGACAGCGTCCTCACCCAGCAGCTCGATGAGAGCGTCCTCAAAGCCCTGGGTTGCGGCGTCCAGCGCGTCGTGCTGCATCAGCTGGCAGATGCCGATGGTGTAGGTCTGGCCATCGGTGGAAGTCTCCGCCTCATCCCCGCCGGCGGTTTCGGACTCTTCCGTGGATTCGGTCTCTTCGGTGGTCTCAGCAGGAGTGGTACTCTCAGAGGTAGAATCGTCGCTGCTGGAGCCGCCGCAGGCGGCCAGGCTCAGGACCATGGCCAGGGCCATGATCATGGCAAGTAACTTTTTCATTGTATGATTCCTCCTAAATGTATTTATATCCACCGCGAAAGCTGCGGTAAATATCAGAGTAGAGTAAGGGAAGTTCGGCACTTTGCAGCGGCAAATCGCCAGGGGGAAAAATCCACCCCCGCCAGAGGACGGGGGAATTCCGGTTCCCGGTTGCTGCGGCTAAAGGAGTCAAATAATTGTTTTAATTATAGACTTTCCGGCAAAAAAGTCAATCCCTTTTGAAAAAAAGACCGCCTTTTTCTGGCCCCTGGCGGGGATGGGGAGGTGGAGATTTCCCG
>CAYLVH010000096.1:0-5395 GCA_964387095.1 uncultured Oscillospiraceae bacterium | reverse complement strand
CGCCAGCCACGTCGTTGGTCTTGGTGGAGACTTCCTTCACCAGCTGGGCGCCCATATTCTCAAAGGGATCCTCCAGCTCGATCTCCTTGGCGATGGTGACGCCATCGTTGGTGATCAGAGGAGAGCCAAACTTCTTCTCCAGCACCACGTTGCGGCCCTTGGGGCCCATGGTGATCTTAACAGTATCAGCCAGCTGGTTCACGCCGCGCTCCAGCGCATGGCGAGCTTCCTCGCCGTAACAAATCATTTTAGCCATAATTACGTTCCTCCTTGGATTATTCCACAACGGCCAGGATCTCATCCTGGCGGACAATGATCAGCTCTTCGCCGTCAATCTTCACATTGGTGCCAGCATACTTGCCCACGATGACCTTGTCACCTACAGCGACTTCCATCTTGACTTCCTTACCATTCACGGTGCCGCCGGGGCCCACTGCCAGGACCTCTGCCACCTCGGGCTTCTCCTTTGCGGATCCGGCCAGAATCAGGCCGCTCTTGGTGGTCTCCTCGGCCTCGGCCATCTTGATTACCACTCTGTCTGCTAGGGGTTTCAGTTTCATGGTTTTTCCTCCTTGAAAATCTATGTTTATTTTTTATTACCGAATCAGTTGGTTTAGCACTCTTTATCCATGAGTGCTAGCTCCGGTTATTATAATAATGCAGTTTTGCACTTTATGCAACTTTTAAATTTCCGGATTTCAGCCATCTTTTGGGAAATATTCCGTTTTGGCTAAAATTTCATCCCACCTTCTCTTGCGTTCTTTAGTTTACTCTTTTTTCCTGCAATTTTCAAATAAAATTCGAAAACATTTTGTGAACTCTTGGTCAAGTTCACCCTCAATTTTAGCAGACCTAGCTTCAAAACGTCAGTTTTTCCGTTTTTTCTTGCTCTCCTGCCGGTGACGAAGGTCCTGCTTCCGGGATAGGGCCTTCTGCTTTGCCACAGCGCGGTCATAGGTGAACAGGTTGCACTTCAGCATCCCGTTGTACAGCTTGCGCTTCTTATCCGCCTGCCGGCCGAAGGCCCGCTCAAACTCCGTATGGGAGGACAGCACATGAACCCGCCAGGTGCCCGGCAGCTTGGCGCAGGCCCTGCCGAAGGCTGCATACAGCGCCCCAGCCTCCTGCTTTTCCAGCAGACGCTCCCCGTAAGGCGGATTTGTGACCACCCGGCCACACTCGCCGCCCCAGTGGAACCTGGTGGCATCCGCCACCTCAAAGCGGATCATCTCCTCCACCTCCGCCTTGGCCGCGTTACTCCTGGCGATCTCCACCGCATGGGGATCCAAGTCGCCGCCCCAGATCTCATAGCGCTTGCCGCGGAACTCTTGATCCATGGCCTCCTCCGCCGCCTGCACCCACAGGCCGGAATCCAGGCACTCCCAACGCTGGGCGGCAAAGCTGCGGTTCAGGCCCGGGGCGCGGTTTTGGGCGATGAGCGCCGCCTCAATGGCGATGGTGCCGGAGCCACAGAAGGGGTCGCAAAAGGCATCCCGGCCCTTGTAGCCAGACAGGATCACCAGCGCCGCCGCCAGGGTCTCCCGCAGCGGGGCCTCCACCCCCACGGCGCGATAGCCCCGCTTGTGCAGGGCTTGGCCAGTAGTATCCAGGCACAAACTGGCCACATCCTTCATAATGGAGAACTGCACCTGATATTTGCGGCCAGTCTCCGGCAGCCGCTCCATGCCATAAACCCCACCTAACCGCTTGGCTATCGCCTTATTCACAACCGCCTGGCAAGCCGGGACGGAATGTAGCTTGGAATTTAATGTATACCCCTTCACCGGGAAGGCGCCATCCCGGGGAATAAACACCTCCCAGGGCAGGCCTGTTGTCCCCTGGAAGAGCAGCTCAAAATCTTCCGCCAGAAAGGATCCCAGCTCCAGCAGGACCCGGGCGCCGCAGCGCAGATTCAGGTTCAGGCGGGGAATATCCGCCATGGAACCTTTGCAGGTGACCCGGCCATTCTCCGCCTGGACCCCCTCCATCTTCAGGCGGCGCAGTTCCTCCGCCACAATCCCCTCCAGTCCCATCAGACAGGGAATGATAAACGTCAAATCCTTTGTCATGGCTCTCCTCGTCAATCATCGGTCTCCATGGACTCCACGGCGAAGATCACAGGCCGCAGCCCATCGGTGCAGCAGGTGAACTGGGGCGCCTGCTTGCTCTTTTCCCCATCCGGGCACATGCCGGCCTTGTTGGCCACCATCAGCACGTCCTTCCAAACATCTGCCCAGGCCCAATCGCAGAAGCCCTTGGGCTTGCACTCTTCACTGCCCCCGGTGCGGACAATAAATTCCTGACCCTCCTTGAAAAAGGGACAGGCGGGGATGTACTCCCCCTCTTCCGCCTCCCGGCTCCCCTTTGCCCCAGGGCGAATCTGGCCGTACTCCTTGGCCAGGTCGTCAAATTTCAGTGTGCGCACCACTGTAATCTTTACCTTCTGCCCCAAAAAAGACCCGTTTGCCATATTTTTTCTTCCTTTCCTCAGAAAAACCGGCCCGGTCGGCCGGTTTTTTATGTCATTTTTCCTTATTTTACCACATATGCACCTGATACGGCAACTGGTTACTCTCCATTTACAGGGAATTCCAATTCATTTCTGTGGACACTGACCATTTCCTGTGGTATATTTATAATAGAATACAATTAGAATGTCTAGAATGCCATTTTATGAAGGAAGGTTTTTTCATGGCCTATATGCCCATTTTGTGGCTGGTTTTGTTGATTGTCTTCGCGGTTGCGGAGGGGCTGACCGCCGGATTGGTTTCCATCTGGTTCGCCCTGGGCGCCTTGGCCGCCCTGGTCGCCAGCCTTCTGACTGATTCCCTGTTGGTTCAGGTCCTGGTATTCGCTATCATCTCCGTGATTACAATGGCAATCATTCGTCCCCTGGCCGCAAAGTTCTTCACGCCCCATCATGAGCCCACCAACGCCGACCGCATCATCGGCAGCACAGCTGTGGTCATTGTCCCCATCGACAATGTGAATGGCACCGGCCAAGTCAAGGTTGGCGGGAAAATTTGGACTGCCCGGGCCCCGGGACAGGATGTTATCCCCGAGGGGACCATGGTCAAGGTCCTAAGCATCCAGGGCGTCAAGGTTTCTGTGGAGCCTGTCTCCACAGCAGAGACGCTCTGATTGCCCAGACAGCGCCGCAGTGTACGCAGTGTAAATGGTAGTCAAACCGACCGGAATCGTCTAAGGAGGTAATGTTATGCCGCAAGTTATTATCACGATTGCAATTATTGTCATCATCCTGATTATCCTGACAACCAATATCCGAATTGTCCAGCAGTCTCACGCCTATGTCATCGAGCGCCTGGGCGCCTTCCACACCGTCTGGAGCGTGGGTATCCACTTCAAAATCCCCTTTATTGAACGGGTGGCCAAGCATGTCTCCCTGAAGGAACAGGTTGTGGACTTCGCCCCCCAGCCGGTTATCACTAAGGATAACGTCACCATGCAGATTGACACCGTTCTCTACTTCGAAATAACCGACCCCAAACTGTACACTTACGGGGTTGAGCACCCCATGTCCGCCATTGAGAATCTGACGGCAACCACCCTGCGTAACATCATCGGTGACCTGGAGCTGGACCAGTCCCTGACCAGCCGGGATATCATTAACACCAGGATGCGCACCATCCTAGACGAAGCCACCGACCCTTGGGGCATCAAGGTCAACCGGGTGGAGCTGAAGAACATTATCCCGCCCCGGGAGATCCAGGACGCCATGGAGAAGCAGATGAAGGCCGAGCGGGAGCGCCGGGAGGCCATTCTCCAGGCGGAGGGCCAGAAGCAGTCCCAAATCCTGGTGGCCGAAGGCGAAAAGCAGTCTGTCCTGCTCCGGGCAGAGGCAGCCAGGGACGCCAAGATCATGGAGGCGGAGGCCAAGGCCCAGGCTATCTTGAAGGTGCAGCAGGCCCAGGCTGACGCCCTGAAGCTGCTGAACGAAGCGGCCCCCAACGATCAAGTGGTCAAGCTGAAGGCGCTGGAAGCCTTCCAGGCGGCTTCCGACGGCAAGGCCACCAAGATTATCATTCCCTCCGAGATTCAGGGCCTGGCCGGCCTGGCCGCAAGCGCTAAGACGGTCTTCGAAACCCCGGACCCCGCAGAATCCGGCAAGTAACCCGTTGCCGCTCCAGGCGGTGGCATTCTAATACTCTAATACAATGACAAACCGCCCGTGTTCCTGTGGAACATGGGCGGCTTTTTACGTTTTCACGCCGTTTTCACGCTGATGGATTTTACTGTCCGGAAGCCTTTTTGATTGCCTCCTCGTCGGCGGCACGCTTCTCCGCCAGGGATTCCTCAAGGATCATATCCTTGACCTTCATCAGGCGGATGGTGTTATTGCGTTCGTTCTCTTCCAGCTTCATAGAGATATACTTGATGCTCTCCTGCATCTGGGGAATTTTCACATACTCCAGGGCATTGACCCGGCGGCGGGTCTTTTCGATCTCCTCCGCCAGCATCTGGCAGGTCTTTTCAATCCGGGCCAGCTTCAGCATATCCTGGAATACGGAGGACAGCGCCTCTACGGCGCCGTCCAGCTCGCAGCTGGTGGTGGCGAAGCCATAGGGATACAGATTCCCGCTGTCTGCATTCTGGGTCTTGAAGTGATAGATGGGCACGTTGACGGACATGATGTTCTTAAAGCTCATGTCCAGCTCCACGCTCTGCTTGGGGTACATCAAAGCCTGTTCCAGCATTTCTGAGGACATCAGGGCGGAGGCCACAGTGAAGGAGCCATGGGCTTTCATTAAGCCTTCCTCCACCTTGGCACGCAGGGCCCGGTTTTCACGGACGCTCTCCATGAACTGCTTCATCAGCTCGTCGCGCTTATCCTTCAGGAGCTTGTGGCCCCGGGTGGCGGTTTTCAAGCGCCCCTTCAGGCGGGTCAGCTCCATTCTGGTTGCACTTACGGTGGTAGAAGCCATTTATTCCACCTCCTTAGTCTTTCTTCGGGAGGTATTTCTCAATATACTCCGGCTTAATTCTCTTTAGCTCGGAAGCGGGCAGGATACTCAGCAGCTCCCAGCCCAGATCCAGGGTCTCAATGATGGAGCGGTTTTCCCCGCTGCCCTGGGCAACATAGCGCCGCTCAAACTCGTCCGCGAACTTCGCGTACAGCAGGTCGGTGGAGGACAGGGCAGCCTCGCCCAGAATGGACATCAGCTCCTTGGCCTGCTTGCCTGCGGAATACGCGGCAAACAGCTGGTTCATGGTGCCGGAGTGGTCCTCACGGGTCTTGCCCTCACCGATGCCCTTATCCTTCAGACGGGACAGGGATGGGAGAACGTCGATGGGGGGATTGATGCCAGCCCGCTGCAGGTCCCGGGACAGGATGATCTGGCCCTCGGTGATATATCCCGTCAGGTCGGGGATGGGG
>CAYLVH010000095.1:0-5419 GCA_964387095.1 uncultured Oscillospiraceae bacterium | reverse complement strand
GAAATTTCTCCGCCGGGTGGTTGACAAATCCCGTGTTTATGTTACAATAATTTAGTTCAAAGCGATACAAGGCCCCATTGCCGGGTGTCCAGGCCCTCAGAGAGGGAGGATGGTGCAAGCTCCTGCCTGGATCCGTCAAAAGCCAGCCCTGTGCAGCCCGGGAGGACCGGGACGCCTCATCCCCGTTATCGGATGGTCTGAGATGCCGGGCCTGTCCCGGATAATTAGGGTGGTACCGCGAAAGTAAGCTTTCGTCCCTATGGGGACGAGGGCTTTTTTATTATGTAGTATATTTTATATTGGAGGTAATTCCCATGAAGAAGTTCGGCGTTAACGAACTGCGTGAGATGTTCCTGCGGTTTTTTGAGAGCAAGGGCCATCTTCGCCTACCCAGCTTTTCCCTGATTCCCCAAAACGACGCATCCCTGCTGCTGATCAACGCAGGTATGTCTCCCATGAAGCCCTATTTCACCGGTGAAGAGGAGCCTCCCTGTCACCGGGTGACCACCTGTCAGAAGTGCATCCGCACCGGTGACATTGAGAATATCGGCAAGACTGCCCGCCACGGCACCTATTTTGAGATGCTGGGCAATTTCTCCTTCGGTGACTATTTCAAGCGGGAGGCCATCGCCTGGGCCTGGGAGTTTTTGACCTCTCCCCAGTGGGTGGGCATTGATCCCAACCTTCTCTATCCCTCTGTTTACGTGGATGACGACGAGGCCTTTGAGATCTGGAACAAGGAGATCGGCATTCCTGCGGAGCGGATCTACCGCTTCGGCAAAGAGGATAATTTCTGGGAGCATGGCTCCGGCCCCTGCGGTCCCTGCTCTGAGATCTACTATGACCGCGGCCCCCGGTATGGCTGCGGCAAGCCAGGCTGCACAGTGGGCTGCGACTGTGACCGGTATATGGAAGTGTGGAATATCGTCTTCTCCCAGTTCAATAATGACGGCCATAACCATTATACGGACCTGGCGCAGAAGAACATTGACACGGGTATGGGCCTGGAACGCCTGGCTGTCGTCTGCCAGGGCGTGGACTCCTTATTCGACGTTGATACTGTCATGAACATCACCAATAAGGTGTCCGAACTGACCGGGGCGCATTATGGACAGTCCTATAAGCGGGATGTCTCCCTGCGCATTATCACCGACCATATCCGGGCGTCCACCATGATGATCTCCGACGGCGTGCTGCCCTCCAATGAGGGCCGGGGCTACGTCCTGCGCCGCCTCCTCCGCCGGGCTTCCCGCCATGGCAAGCTGCTGGGCGTCAACGATCCCTTCCTGTATCAGGTGGTGGATACCGTCGTCCATGAAAATGAACAGCACTATCCCGAGCTTCGGGAGAAGCAGGCCTATATCACCAAGGTCATCAAGGTGGAGGAGGAGAACTTCGGACGCACCATCGACGGAGGCCTGAAGATCTTCCATGAGATGCTGGCGGACCACAAGGCCAAGGGGGAGACTGTGTTCTCCGGCGCTGACGCCTTCAAGCTGTATGACACCTATGGCTTCCCGATTGACCTGACCATTGAGATGGCGGAGGATGAGGATTTGTCCGTCAATGAGGAGGCGTTCCACGCCATGATGGAGGGGCAGCGCATCCGCGCCCGGGAGGCCCGGAAGGCGCTGGGCGACCTGGGGTGGGCCGGAATTGAGTTCGGCAAGGAAATGCCGGCGACCGAGTTCACCGGCTACACCAAGCATACGGACCAGGGGGAGATTTTGGCCCTTGTCTGCAATGACGAGCTGCTGGGCAATATCAGTGCCGGCGCTGAGGGCATTGTTGTTCTGGACAAGACCCCATTCTATGCTGAAATGGGTGGCCAGGTGGCCGACCACGGCACCATTTCCTGCGGCGAGGCGGTCTTTACAGTTACCAATGTTCAGAAGAACAAGGGCGGAAAGTATATGCACTATGGCGTGGTGAAGTCCGGCAACTTCAACGTGGGGGATAAGGTCACCGCTTCCATCGATACAGACCGCCGCAAGGCCATCTGCCGCAGCCACTCCGCAGCCCACCTGCTGCAAAAGGCTTTGCAGACCGTTTTGGGCGACCATGTCCACCAGGCCGGTTCGCAGAACAACCCCGATCATGTGCGCTTTGATTTCACCCATTTTTCTGCTGTGACCCCTGAGGAGCTCTTCCGGGTGGAGCAGCTGGTGAACCAGGCGGTCCTGGCAGGCGGCCGGGTTGTCACCGATGTGATGAGCCTGGAGGAGGCTAAGGAGCTGGGGGCGATGGCCCTGTTCGGAGAGAAGTATGGTGACACGGTCCGCGTTGTCCGGATGAAGGATGAGCACGGCAATGATTACTCCATGGAGTTCTGCGGCGGCACGCATGTGGCCAACACCGCTATGGTGGGCGCGTTCCACATCGTCAGCGAGGGCAGCGTTGCCTCCGGCGTCCGCCGTATTGAGGCTACCACCGGGCAGGAAAGCCTGAAAAGCGTCGCAAGGATAGAGCGGAGTGTCGCTCAGGTGGCTTCCCTGTTGAAGGTCAAGCCCGTGGAGCTGACGGCCCGTGTTGTGGCCCAGCTGGGCGAGATCCGGGAACTGCGCAAGCTGGTTGACCAGTACAGAGACAAGGAAATGCAGGGCGACGCAAACCGCTTCCTGCTGTCTGCCAAGGAGGTTGGCGGCTTAAAGGTTGTCACCGCGACCCTGAATGATGTTGGAGGAGACCACCTGCGCAAGATCGGTGACTTTCTCCGGGATAAGGACCCCAATATTGTGGCTGTTCTGTCCTGCGTCAACGGCGCGAAGATCACCTTCCTGGCCATCTGCGGCAAGGCAGCTGTAAAGGCCGGTATCCGTGCCGGGGATATCATTAAGAACGTCACCAAGATTTGCGGCGGCTCCGGCGGCGGCAAGCCCGACTCCGCAATGGGCGGCGGTAAGGACGTCCTGAAGCTGGATGACGCGTTGGCCATCGTGGATGATTTCGTTGCGGAGAAGCTGGGCCTGAACTGAGCCGGTTTCTTTCTGAAAAAATGAAATATGAAAGGAGTGCATGTATATGAGTGATTGCCTGTTTTGTAAGATCATAGCGGGGGAGATCCCCTCCACCAAGATTTACGAGGACGAGGAGGTTTTCGCCTTCCGGGACATCGATCCCCAGGCCCCGGTCCACTTTCTGGTGATCCCCAAGGCCCATATCCGGTCCTGTGGCGAAATCACCCCGGAGAATTCCGCTGTGGTGGCCCACTGCTTCGAGGTCATTTCCAAGGTGGCCCGTGAGCAGGGGCTGGAAAGCTTCCGCGTGGTTTCCAACTGTGGGGAGCAGGCAGGTCAGAGCGTGCCCCATCTGCACTTCCATGTGCTGTCCGGCCGGGATATGACCTGGCCTCCGGGCTGATCTCTGGAACGCTGAGCTCGGTTCCTGTTCCGAAAGCGAAAGCGCCATCCGAAGATGTTTCGGATGGCGCTTCAAAGCTACCGCTTTTCTGAGTTGTGTATTGGATTCATCAGTCGAAGAACTTGTGGATAATCCACAGTAGGAGGCAGGCCCCGGCGACGTTGACGATTGCGCCGAAAATAAAGCCGTAAGCATAGATGCCGATCAAGCTACAGAGAAAGCCGCCCAGGGCGGAGCCAACAATGCCCACGATGATATTGCGAATCCAGCCGCCCTCCATGTGCATGAGCTTCCCGGCAATCCAGCCGATGACGCCGCCGCAAATCAGGGCCCAGATCGTGCTCCAGATCATAGTAAATACCAGCCTTTCCGGATGGCATAAACCATCCTTTTTCTCCCTTAAAATTTATCACAGAAACGGACTGTTCTCAAGTATTTTGGACAAGTTAAAGAAAATTTAACAAATCTAACGGTTGACAAAATGAAGAAAATTCCCGGAGAGAGCTTGACAATTTGTTTTTTCTTCCTTATACTAGTGCTAATCATGTAAAGACGAAGATGGGAAGGAGTACGCATTGCTCCCCGGCAGAGAAGAGGCGGCTGGTGAAAGCCTTTCGGGTGAAATATGCGGAAGGTCGTCCCGGAGTTGCGGCATTGAACCCTTGCAGTAGGTGCCGCCGTTATTCCACGTTACGGAAGATGAGTGCGGCCCGGAAGGGGCCGAATTCAGGTGGTACCACGGACTTTTGTTCGCCCTGAGCCAATCGGCTTGGGGCGTTTTTGTTTGCCCCAAGTAAAAGAATCAGCAAGGAGTGAAGCTGGAATGGCAAAAGAACTGCCGAAGGTCTATGACCCCAAAAGCGTTGAGTCCAACATCTACCAGATGTGGATGGACAACGGCTGTTTCAAGGGAATTCGTGACCCAAATAAGAAACCTTTTACAATTGTTATGCCGCCCCCCAATGTCACCGGGCAGCTGCACATGGGCCATGCGCTGGACGCGACCCTTCAGGATATTTTGATCCGCTTTAAGCGGATGCAGGGCTATGCCGCCCTGTGGGTGCCCGGTGTGGATCACGCCGGCATCGCGACCCAGATCAAGGTGGAGGAGGAGCTTCGCAAGGAGGGCCTGACCCGCTATGACCTGGGCCGTGAGAAGTTCCTGGAGCGCGTCTGGGCCTGGAAGCGGAAGTACGGCGACCGCATTACCAATCAGCAGAAGAGCCTGGGCGTCTCCTGTGACTGGGACCGCGCCCGGTTCACCATGGATGAGGGCTGCTCCAAGGCTGTCCGGGAGGTGTTTGTCTCCCTGTATGAAAAGGGCCTGATCTATAAAGGCTCCCGCATCATCAACTGGTGTCCCCATTGCGTCACCGCCCTGTCCGATGCGGAGGTGGAATACCAGGACAAGCCCGGCCATCTGTGGCATTTGCGCTATCCCATTGTGGGGGAGGAGGGAAAGTATCTGGTGGTTGCCACCACCCGTCCTGAGACCATGATGGGCGACACCGGCGTGGCCGTCAACCCCAACGATCAGCGCTATCAGCACCTCATCGGAAAGAAGTGCCTGCTGCCCATTATGAACCGGGAGATCCCCATTGTGGCGGATGACTATGTGGAGATGGACTTCGGCACCGGCTGCGTGAAGATGACCCCCGCCCATGATCCCAACGACTTCGAGGTGGGCCTGCGCCACAACCTGGAGGTCATCCGGGTTTTGGATGACAATGGGGTTGTCAACGCCAATGGCGGCCCCTATGAGGGCTTGGACCGTTACGAGTGCCGCAAGCGGGTCATTGAGGACCTGCAAGCCCAGGGCCTGATTGAAAAGAGTGAGGATTACTCCCATAATGTGGGCACTTGCTATCGCTGCCATAACGATGTGGAGCCGATTATCTCCGCCCAGTGGTTTGTCAAGATGGAACCGCTGGCCAAGGAGGCCCTGCGGGTGGTGCGGGAGGGTGAGACCCGCTTCGTGCCCGACCGCTTCTCCAAGATCTACACCAACTGGATGGAGAATGTCCATGACTGGTGCATCTCCCGCCAGCTGTGGTGGGGC
>CAYLVH010000094.1:0-5647 GCA_964387095.1 uncultured Oscillospiraceae bacterium | reverse complement strand
CGGAATCGACGTGGGCGGCACCTTTACCGATGCCGTGGTCATCAATGATGAAACCTATGAGCTCATGGGCAGCGCGAAAATCCCCACCACCCATGAGGCAAAAGAAGGTGTGGCGGCGGGCATTGTACAGGTGCTCTCTCAGATAATGGAGCAGTGTCAGATTGCCCCCGAGGACGTGACCTTTATCGCCCATGGAACCACGCAGGCGACCAACGCACTTTTGGAAGGCGATGTGGCCAGTGTTGGCATCATTACCATGGGCAACGGTGTCCAGGGAATGAAGTCCAAGAGCGATACTAATATTGGCGACATTGAACTGGCGTCCGGTAAGTTCCTGCGGACCTGCGGGATCTTTGTGAACACCGGAGATCAGGCGGGACTGGCGGACAATATCCGCAAGGCTGTGGATCAGGTGATGGGGCAGGGGAGCCAGTCCATTGTCGCCACCGAGGCCTTTTCCGTGGACGACCCCACCAATGAAAACGCGGTGCTGGACGCCTGTCGGGAGCGGAACGTGCCCGCCACAGCCGGAAATGACGTGTCCAAGCTGTACGGACTCAAGGTGCGAACCCGCACAGCGGTGATCAACGCATCCATCCTGCCCAAGATGCTGGATGCGGCCAATATGACCGAGCAGGCCATTCAGAACGCAGGGATCGGCGCGCCTCTGATGGTAATGCGCTGTGACGGTGGCGTGATGACGGTGGACGAGGTGCGCAATCGTCCCATCCTGACCATTCTCTCCGGACCTGCCGCTGGCGTGGCGGGCGCCCTGATGTATGAAAAGCTCACCGACGGTATCTTCCTGGAGGTAGGCGGCACCTCCACCGACATCTCCTGCGTGAAGGACGGCAACGTGGTGGTGCGCTACGCCGAGGTAGGCGGACACAGGACCTATGTGAACTCCCTGGATGTGCGTACCGTGGGCATTGGCGGCGGTTCCATGATTGAGGTCAGAGAGGGTAAGGCCGTGGACACAGGACCCCGTTCTGCCCACATTGCCAACCTGGCCTATGAGTGTTATACCTGGCCAGAGGACATTGACCAGCCTGTCCTGAAATCCATCCGTCCCAAGGAGGGAGACCCAGAGTATGCTTATGTAGAGTGCGCCAACGGGAAGCGATTTGCCCTTACCCTGTCGGGCGCGGCCAATATCGCCGGATATGTGCCGGAGGATAGCTATTCCCACGGCAATGCGGAGGCCGCCTGCCGAGCGTGGAAGCCATTGGCAGACAACATGGGTCTGTCGGTGGAGGACTGCGCTAGGAAAGCTCTGGAGTTTGCCATGGCCAAGAATGGGAAAGTGGTGGAGAGCCTGATACGGGACTACGGGCTTGACAAGAGCACCCTGACCTTCGTAGGGGGCGGCGGCGGAGCCGCCACTGTGGTGCCCCATCTGGCAGAGCATATGGGCTGCCGCCACAAGATTGCCCGCAACGCTGCAGTGATCTCTCCCATCGGCGTGGCTCTGGCCATGGTGCGGGATATGGTGGAACGTACCATCTCCAACCCCACGGAGGAGGATATACTGGCTATCCGTCGGGAGGCGGTACGCAAGGCCGTCAAATCCGGCGCTGACCCCGCCACCATTGAAGTGAAGGTGGAGGTGGACACCCAGCACCAGAAGGTGCGGGCGGTGGCTGTGGGAGCCACGGAGCTGCGCACCAAGGAGTTGTCCGGTGAGGGCAAGACCAATGAGGAACTTGTGGCCATCGCCGCAGAGAACTTGCATACCCAACCGGAAAACATCAAGATTGCCGCGGACAACGGCGGCATGGTGGCGCTGACCTATCAGCAGACGGTAAAGGTCATGCTATTATTTAAGAAAAAGGTGAATACCCTTCGGCTTATTGATCGGGATGGGGTGATCCGTCTGCAAAAGAAAAACGCGGAGGTCGCCTCCTGTATGCCTAAGGCGTGGAAGTCCACCATTCGCAGACTGCTGGAGGACAACACGGTCCACGGAGATGGCGGGGCGGAGATTCCCAACATCTACGTGGTGCTGGGACGTCGGATCATTGACTTGGCGGGGATGCAGAGCGAGAATCAGATCATGTCCCTGTGCCAGGTGGAACTGGCTGGCGTGGGAGAGGACGAAAGGCTGATTATGGTATGTACTCGGACCACAGAGAATGAGAGGGGCTGATCCCTGGTACAGGAGGTGAGCGGTATGCGGGTCTATCCCTTCCCAGACAAGACTGGCTCCCGGGAGGAGCTGAAAAGGGACATTCTGTATGAGAAAATACCTACGGAGGATCTGGATGCCATCTCCGACCGGGCATGGGACACCGGGGCGGCAGCCGCCCAGGATCTTCTCAGGGAGTACCCTTCCGAGGGAATCTATGAAGTGGCCCAAGCGGAGGGTCTTACGGTGGAGCATCGGAAGGTGGACAAGATATCGGGAAGGGTGCGCTATTTCAGCGAGTACTATGCCGGACGCAGGACCATCTTCATCTATGATGATTCGGTGAAGCGGTGGGCCGATGCCAATAAAGTGCCCTGGTTCGCGGCGGAGGAGCTTATCTTAGCCCACGAGCTCTTCCACCATTTGGAGTGTACCCGACTGGGGCTGACCTCTAGGCAGTACACTGTGCCTGTCTTGCGGCTGGGACCCATTTGCTTGGGTAAGAGCGGCATCCGCGCCCTGTCCGAGATCGGAGCCCACGGCTTTTCCTACACCTGGCACCAGGCCAAGGGAAGAATGCCAGGGCGGAAGCGGCCCGATGGCCCAGAACTGCGAAATCATGCGGTGAACCAGGCGGAATTCCGGGGAAAAAAGACAGCGGAGAAATTATTTGAGGACAATCCCATCAGAAAAATATTTTTTGGAAGGGGAGGAACATAACATGGTCAACGAACACAAAAAAGAAGTCGTCCGCTATGACGTGGCTGTATTGGGCGCTGGCCCGGGAGGCATGGCGGCCGCGGTGGCCGCCGCCCGGCAGGGGGCCAAGGTGGTGCTGGTGGAGCGCCTGGGTTATCTGGGCGGTCAGATGGCCTCAGGCCTACCCTTTTTGGCCTTCCTGGACATGCGCCAGCGGAGGATCGTAGGCGGGCTGGCCCAGAAGATGATCGACGATCTAGAGGCTTTGGATGGCACGGCGGGACACCGCTATTGTCCATTTCACCTCAGCTCCACCACCGTCAACCCCTTTTATACCCGAATCATCTGCTTCCAGTGGGCCAAGGATTGGGGTATCGACCTGCTGATGCACTGTGAGGTCACCGGTACCACGGTGGAGGATAACCGTCTCATCACCGTGACCGTGACCGGCAAGGGCCAGGAGGTGGAGATCCACGCCAGGGTGTTCATCGACGCCACTGGCGACGGCGACGTGGCCTTCATGGCCGGGGCGGAGTTTGAGAAGGGTCAGGAGGACACCGGCGTGCTGCAGCCGCCCTCTCTGATGTTCAACCTGGGCGGAGTGGACTTTGACGCCTTTGTGGACTTCATCGCCGCCCACCCGGAGGAGCTGCCCTACAATATGGGTCTGAACCACATCCGGCCGGGCTATGACGCGGAGTTCTTCCGGAACAACCCAGGCCACATCTTCTTCGGCCTGAACCATATGATCGAGAAGCTGCGCCGGGAGGGCAAGTGCCCTATTAACCGGGATACCGTCATCTACATCCGTCTGCCCATCCCAGGCCATGTGGCGGTGAACACCATCCGCATTCAGAATTTTGACGGCAGCAGCATCCATGACCTGAGCCGCGGCGAGCAGGAGGCTCATTTGCAGATTCTGCCCCTGATTCAGATGTTCCGGGAAAATGTGCCTGGCTTTGAACAATGCTACATGACCTCGGTCAACGCCGTCATCGGCGTGCGGGAATCCCGGCGGGTCATGGGTATTCGGAAGCTCACTGGCCAGGACTGCATCGACGGAAAGGTGCCGGAGGATTCCGTGGCTCTCTACTCTTACTTTATCGACATCCACAATGGCAACGGGGAGGGCACCTATACCAAGACCATTGAGGAGCCTTACGGTGTGCCCTACGGCTGCACCGTGGCCAAGGATCTGGACGGCCTGATGATGGCCGGGCGCTGCATGAGCGTGGATGCAGTGGCCTTCGGATCCAGCCGGATCATGACCCTGTGCATGGCCATGGGTGAGGCCGCAGGCATTGGGGCTGCGCTGGCCTGCCAGAAGTGGATTCATCCCCGGCAGGTAGATCCCAAGGAGGTGCAGGCCATCCTCCGGGAGCACGGCGGCATCCTGGAAGTGTAAAAGATCCTGGCAAAAAAATATTGATTTGACGAGGTGGAATCAAAATGAGCATTCCAAAGACAATGAAAGCACTTGTGGCTTACGGAAAGGGCGACTATCGCCTGGAGGAGGCATATCCAACCCCCGTGTGCGGGCCGGACGATGTGATCTTGAAAGTGGAGGGCTGCGGTGTGTGCGCCGGAGACCTGAAGTGCCGGCATGGCGCAGCCATGTTCTGGGGAGGAGATGCTTTGCCCAGCTGGGTGGAGCCCCCCTTCATCCCTGGCCACGAGTTTGTGGGGGTGGCCGTGGAGGTGGGAACAAATGTGACCCAGTGGTCGGTGGGCGATCGACTCACCGCTGATCAGATTTACCCTTGCGGTCAGTGCCGCTTCTGCCAGAACGGACATTACTGGATGTGCCAGCCACACAAGACCTTCGGTTTCTTTGAGAGCGTCAACGGCGGCATGGCCGAGTACATGCGTCTGCCGGCCAACGCGGTAATCCACAAGGTTCCCCAGGGCTTGTCCCTGGAAAAGGCCCTTCTCATTGAGCCGTATTCCTGCGCCAAGCACTGCGTGGACCGGGCAAATATCGGCACCGAGGACGTGGTGGTGCTCTCTGGGGCCGGAACCCTGGGCCTGGGCATGGTGACTTATGCCAGGCAGCGCAATCCAAAGCTGCTTATCGTGCTGGACTTGAAGCAGGAGCGGTTGGAAAAGGCGGCAGAGTTCGGCGCGGATCTGGTGTGGAACCCAGCGGAGATGGACGTGGTCAGCGAGATCCATAAGCTTACCGACGGCTACGGGTGCGACATCTACATCGAGGCCACCGGCCATCCCTCTTCGGTGTGTCAGGGGCTCCGGATGGTTCGGAAACTGGGACGATTTGTGGAGTTTTCCGTGTTCGAAGAGCCTGCCACCGTGGACTGGTCCATTATCGGTGACCGGAAGGAGTTGGATGTTCTGGGCTCCCATCTGTCCCCCTACTGTTATCCCTATGTCATTGAAAAGATTGCGGACGGGACCTTGAAAACAGATGGAGTGGTGTCCGCCCAATTTCCAATCGAGAAGTGGGAGAAGGCCTTTGACCACGCTTCGGGAAAATATGGAGATTTTAAGACGGCCATTACGTTTTAAGAAGTGTGGCTATGAAACTATTTTGTGGAAATGGATGTGAGCACCTCTGGCACGAAAACCGTAATAGCGCTTGCAGGCGGAGCGTTCCTGGAGGGGAGATATAACGGGGGGCTAAAGCTGCCCCTTGCAACATTAAAGGAGATGCGGTCAATGCGCGGGGTATAAACGAACGGAAATAAATAGAGCGGCTCATTCATTGAGCTGTCCATACTGAAGACAAAGTCCGGAGGAATGCGGGCTTTGTCTTTTGTACGATAGGAAATTTCATTTCCTATCGTACAAAACGCTCCGCTGTGGATG
>CAYLVH010000093.1:0-5682 GCA_964387095.1 uncultured Oscillospiraceae bacterium | reverse complement strand
GGTTTTTCCCCGGGGAGTTCTTGCACTGAAATGACAGCTGTGCTATACTATTGTCAAGACAGATTGCCAATGTGAGGGGATTGAGATGAACGCTCTTCAGCGCCGGAACGAAATTTTGGAGGTTTTGCGCCAGGCCGAAACGCCGATCAACGCCACGGCTCTGGCAAAAAAATTTGGGGTCAGCCGGCAGATCATTGTGGGAGATGTGGCACTGCTCCGCGCCGCGGGGGAGGACATTTCCGCTTCCCCACGGGGATATTTGGTCAGTCGGGCCTCCTCCTCCCTGGTCCGCACCGTGGCCTGTAACCATACCTCCGATCAGATGGAGGGGGAGCTAGACAGCATTGTTGATCAGGGGTGTACCGTGGTGGATGTGGTGGTGGACCACCCCCTTTACGGCCAGCTTGTGGGCAAGCTGGAGCTCTCCAACCGCTATGAGGTCAGCCAGTTTGTGCAGCGCTGCCAGAAGGAGGAGGCGCGGCCCCTGTCCGTGCTGACATACGGAGTCCACCTACATACCGTCCGCTGCCCGGATGAGGCGGCGTTCCAACGGGTTCGGGCCGCCCTGAAGGCGTCCGGTATCCTCCTGGAGTGAGGGGGACGACGGACCAAATTTAGGGGGTGCTTTCCCTTTAAAATAATTCGATTAACCATTCGGCCGCCTGTAATAGGCGGTCATTCTTGTTGCAAAAAACAGTATACTTTCCCCTGGAAGTGTGTTATAATAATAGCCGATAACCGTTTTCGAGTTCCGCGCGCTCGGAAAGACGGACCAGGCCAGTTCGCTGTGGGCCTTAGCGAAAGAAAGAGACAGCAGAGCAATTGAATCAATCGGAAACAGACGCAGAAAATTGCGGCGGAAGATCCGCCTTCGGAAATCGGGCGAGTGCAGGGTCCAGATTTCGGACGGAGATCCGTCAAATTTTGCTGCCCCTTTGTGCTACTATCTTGACAGATGTTTTCAGGGGAGAAGGTTACCCGTTTGCTGTCCAGGCCCAAGACATATAGATAAAAACAGATTGTATACGAAAAAAGGAGTTGTAAAGACATTATATGGCTGAAAAATTGAAAATCATTTCTCTGGGCGGCCTGAATGAGATTGGCAAGAATCTGACGATCTATGAATATGCAGGAGATATTATTGTTGTGGACGTTGGCATGGGCTTCCCGGACGATGATATGTACGGCATCGATGTGGTCATACCGGATATTAGCTACCTGATTAAGAATCAGAACAAGATCCGGGGGATCTTCCTGACCCATGGGCACGAGGACCACATCGGTGCCCTTCCCTATGTTCTGCGGGACATTAACGCCCCCATTTATGCCACCCGTATGACAGCGGGTTTGGTGGAGCTGAAGCTGGAGGAGCATGGTCTGCTGGAGCAGGCAAAGATCATCACCTGTGAAGCAGGCGTGACGGTCTTTGCGGGCAAATTTACCGTGGAATTTATCCACATCAACCACTCCATCTCTGACGCCGTGGCATTTGCCATCACCACCCCGGTGGGCACTGTCGTGCATACCGGCGATATCAAGATCGACCCCACCCCGGTGTCCGGCGGCATGATTGACCTGGCCCGTCTGGGCGAGCTGGGCAAGGCGGGCGTTCTGGCGATGCTGTGCGACTCCACCAACGTGGAGCGCCCTGGCTTTACCAAGAGTGAGCGCTGCGTGGGCGCTTCCTTTGACGCCCTGTTCAAGGGCTGTGACCAGCGGATCATCGTCACCACCTTTGCCTCCAATGTGGACCGCATCCAGCAGATCATCAATGTGGCCGCCCGGTATGGACGCAAGGTGGCGGTCTCCGGCCGCAGCATGGAGAATGCCTTGATGGTGTCCACGCAGCTGGGCTATATGAATATCCCCGAGGGGACCCTGGTGGATTTGGCCCAGATCAAGAACCTGCCCAAGGACAAAATCTGCATTATTACCACGGGCAGCCAGGGCGAGACCATGTCAGCCCTGACCCGGATTGCCTTTTCCACCCACCGGCAGATTGAGATTCAACCCGGAGACCGGGTGATTATCTCCGCCTCTGCCATTCCCGGCAATGAGAATTCCATCTCCAACGTGATCAATGAGCTGTACCGCAAGGGGGCCGAGGTGGCCAACGAGCGGGCTATGGATTTGCACGTATCCGGACATGCCTGCCAGGATGAGCTGAAAATCATCCATGCGCTGGTGAAACCCCGGTTCTTTATCCCTGTACACGGCGAGCAGCGCCATTTAAAAACCCATGCCAAGCTGGCTGTAGAAATGGGCATGGATCTCAAGAACATTGTCATCAGCGATGTGGGCAAGGTGATCGAGCTGACCCCCACCTCCGCCCGCATCAACGGCACGGTGCCCTCCGGCAAGGTGTTTGTGGATGGCTACGGCGTGGGCGATGTGGGCAGTGTGGTGCTGCGGGACCGCAAGCATCTGGCCCAGGACGGCATGATCGTGGTGGTTATGTCCATGTCCGGCGAGGATGGCACGCTGGTTTCCGGCCCGGATATCATCACGCGGGGCTTTGTCTATGTGAAGGAATCCGAGGAGCTAATGGAGGAGCTGCGCACCCTGGCAACCCAAGTGCTCTACGAATGCGAGCAAAAGCATATCACTGATTGGATGGCCATCAAGGGCAGCGTGAAGAATGAGTTGTCCATGTATCTGTATAAAAAGACCCACCGGAATCCCATGATTCTCCCGGTGATTATGGAGGTCTGATGGAGAGGAAAGAAGGGCTTCATTTGGTGCCCATTGACCTGGACGGCCTGCGGGCGGTTTATCCCGCCATGACCGCAGATTTCCCGCCGACGGAACGGAAGTCCCTGGACAAGATGGAACGGCTGATGAGGGCTGGGATCTCAGAGGGCTGGCTGCTGATGGAGGATGGGCAGGCGCAGGGCTATGCCTTTCTCCTCCGGATGCCGGGGGAGGAGTTTGTGCTGCTGGACTATTACGCTATCTCCCCGGAGCGGCGGGGGTGGAACCTGGGCAGCCGGGGTCTGAGTCTGCTGCGGAAGCAGTATCCCGGGGGCATCTTCCTGGAAGCGGAGGCCCCTGAGGCCGCTGAAACAGCGGAGGAGCGAACCATCAGGGAGCGCAGGGTTGCGTTCTACCAGCGGGCGGGATTTCTGCCCTGCCCCTTTGAGAACTCCGTGTTCGGCGTCCGGTATCTGGTGCACCTGTGGGCGCGGGCTGTGCCAGAGAACCGGAGCTGCTTGGCGGCCCGGTTGCTGTATAGGGCCTACCAGTGCCAGCTGCCGCAGGAAGTGTTCCGGCGGCAGATCCACATCATCATACCGGAATGAGAAAAAGCAGCAGTCTGTCGAAAAAGTCCAGCATATGCTGGACTTTTTCGACAGACTGAGGCGCGACCCCTCACGGGGCCGCGCCGTTTCCCTTTTATGGGTAAAAAGGCCGCCCGGCCAACGCCGGGCGGCAAGGTTTTGCAGCTGCGCTTCTCTCTCTGAGAAGTATTATATGCTGGGTTTCCCAAAAGATCAATGGTAAGTTCTGGTTTTTAACAGCCGTCCGGGCCACAGGCGAAGCCGCTTCCGCCGAAGTCCCCGTCCGCCCCGCCGGCAGCCAGATCCAGATAAAACAGGAAGTCCTCCTTGGTGAACAGGTCGCCGGTCAGGCGTAGGTCACCGATCCAGATGGTGGGAACAGACTTCACCTCCAGGGCCTTCGCTGCCTTCAGCGCTTCCTTGTGGACCTCCCTATAGGTGCGATCCTCCAGCGCTTTCCGGAATTCGGCGCCATCCAGGCCAATCCGCTCCGCCAGGGAAACCAGGATGTCCATCTCCCCGATGTCCAGCTCCTCGGTAAAATAGGCCTGATACATCAGGGACGCGTATTCCTCCCCCTTGCCCTGGGCATCGGCGTAATGATAGCCCTCCCAGGCCAGCGTGGTATAGGGGCGAGGGATCACCTTGGGGGGAAAGTGGACGTCCATTCCCAAATTTTCGCAGAAGGGGATCAAATCCTTGGCCCACTTGGCGCGGCGCTCCTCATCGTGGTAGGTGTCCACCCGCTCCTTGGGGGGACGGGTCAGCTCCACGGGCAGCAGCTGGATCTCCACGTCATCCCGGCCCTGGATGGCCTGCATCAGCGGCACCTTGGCGGCGATGCAGTAGGGGCAGACGAAATCAGTGGCAAAACGAATTTTAATAGACATAGTATGCACCTCTTTTTATTTGGATGTTTCCCCGCCGCTCTGGTTGACCAGCACCTTTGCCTCCCAGCGGCCGGTGAGCAGGCGGATAAAGACGATGGAAGTGCCCACGGCCCAGCCGATGGGGATGGAAATATAGATACAAGCATAACCCACGCTGGTAAAAGCCGCCAGCAGGTTGGCGCAGATCACCCGGGTCGCCAGGCTGGACATGGAACCTATGGTGGGAAACATCACGTCTCCAGCCCCCTGCAAAACGCCATTTGTGATATACATCAAACAAAAGACCACAAAAAAGGCCACCAACGTGCGCAGATAGCTGGCGCCCAGCTCCCGGGCCGCCGCGTCCAGCCCAAAGCAGCCAATGAGCTGGCGGCAGAACACCAAGACAACGGTGATGATGATGGCGCAGCAAATCAGGGCCATTACCAGCGTCTGCCGGAACCCCCTGTGGACACGGTCCACCTTGCCGGCGCCCATATTTTGGCCGGTGAAGGTTGCCAGCCCCTGGAAGAACATCATAATGGGCACCATGACAAAGGATTCCACCCGCATGGCGGCAGTTGTGGCGGCGATGGCGTCCTGGCCGAAGGAGTTGATAAGGCGCTGCATGAGGATCATGCCCAGGCCCACGCAGCACTGCTGGACGCAGGTGGGGATGCCCATGCGCATGACCAGCTTGAACATATTGGCGTCGAAGCGAAACTCCCCCTTTTGATCCCGCAGGAAGGAACCCGTCCGGAACAGGTAGACAGCTGCGCAGAGGGCGGAGCCAGCCTGGGCGATGACGGTGGCCCAGGCCACACCGGCTACCCCCGCCACAGGCGCCAGCAGGATATCCAGCACCACATTCAGGACGGTTGCCACAATGAGGAAGTACAGGGTGGAGCTGGAATTGCCCAAGGCCCGCAGAATCGCCGCAAAGGCATTGTAGGCGAACTGAAAAATCAGGCCCAGGCAGTAGATGCGCATATAAGTCATGGCCATGGGGAGCACGTTTTCCGGCGTGTTCAAAATGCCCACCAGGATGGGACGGCTCAACAGATAGCCCACGACGGTGATGACTACCCCCGCCCCCAGCATGGTTAAGATGGAGGTGGAGACCGCCCGGCGTAATTTCAGCATATTCCTGGCGCCAAAATACTGGGCCACAATCACCCCGCAGCCGTTTGACAACCCCGTGGCCACCGCCAGCAGAAGGTAGGTCACCGGGAACACAATGCCCACGGCAGACAGCGCTTCATCGCTGACCAGATTGCCCACAACAAGGCCGTCTGTCAGGGAATAGATCTGCTGCAAAAAATTTCCCGCCATCAAGGGGAGGGTGAATAGCAGAATCAGCTTCCACTCACTGCCCTTGGTCATATCCTTCTGCAAGGTAACTCAGTCCTTTTCATTAAAATAATGTTGATCCATTTTATTATATCGGCTCCCTGAAAATCCGTCAAGGGAGCAGAGGCATCTCCCCACGGAAATCAATTTTGAGAAAGGACTCTAAGCAGCATATTAGAATCCAG
>CAYLVH010000092.1:1472-6039 GCA_964387095.1 uncultured Oscillospiraceae bacterium | reverse complement strand
TGTCCGTATTTCCTCATTATTTGCACCCCCTCACAAGTTCACGATAGATTAAATATGTAAGCGTGGTTTCCGCTTGTTGTTCTGTGTAACGGGCTTTTTCATTGTCGGTTTCTTCAAGGATTGCGCCCAGGTCATCCACTGCGGAACGGTTGTAATAATAGCAAGTGTCCAGGATGTAGGGCAGCCCCTCCGCCCATTCTGTAAAGCGTTCTTGTTCGGTCATTCTGGAATAACCACCGCAAGCGGGCTTTTCACTGTTGAACGTGTCGAGAATTATTCTTGATAATTCTTTGAAGGTCTCCGGGGTTTCAATTCCATAATTGCACCCGTCAAAATGATTTTTGATGTAGGCTTGAATATTCAAGCGGGCTTGTTTGCTGTTAGTCTTTAACATTGCTTTACATCCTTTCTTATGTTTACAGGCGGGCTTGATTAAGCGTAAATGCTAATAGTTTATTCAAGAGAAAACGAAAAAAAAAGAAGCCAGACAGGGTTGATTTCCTGCCCGGCTTTTGCTTAGCGATCTGGGGTTTTGGTTCATGGAGCAAAATTTGTGAAAATAACGAAAACATGTAATATGTTTTTCATAAATAGAAAAAACCGCCGATTTCATTTGATTTCGGCGGTTTTCTTGGAGCTTCTGGTCAGAATCGAACTGACAACCTTCTCATTACGAGTGAGATGCTCTGCCATTGAGCCACAGAAGCAAACGAAATTTCATTGCCTAAAAACTATATCATAAAAAGCGATTCTCGTCAATCCCTAAAAATAAAATTATACAGAACGTATAATGAAAACTTTCTGGAAAAATTCTTTCACAGGGGAAAGCGGGCGCAATTTGCCAAAGAACAGGGAAACGGAGGATGAAGTTGAAAAAACGGGAGTTTTTTGGGGGAAAAAGGCGGATTTGAAAAAATCCTGACCCAAGAACCAGTTGACATAAAACGAAAACCTTTCCCCTGATAACAAGAAGTTTTCCACTTTTTCCACCGACTTTTCCACACGAAACCCGGTGCAAAATCGAGGAAAACCCGACTTTCAGTGGAAAAGTCTGCTGTGGAGAAATCTGTTGAAGTTAGTTAACATAATCCTAAAAAAGAAGAAAAAGGGAAAATTAAGGGGAATTTCTGGGGTGCAAAACTCGAAAGTGCAGCATATGTGAAAAAAACCGGTGTTCGGACCTGCAAGTCCGAACACCGGGACGGTGTATTATTTGGGTTTTCCGATGTCCATGTTGGCATAGCCATTTAGGCTCCAATCGCCCCGGCGTCCAGCCAGATACTCATAGTAGCCCTGGCAGCCGATCATGGCGCCGTTGTCGCCGCAGAGTTTTAGCTCTGGCATGTATAGCTGGAAACCCCGCTTCACGCATTCCTTCGACAGGTCGGCGCGGATCCGGGAATTGGCGGCCACACCCCCGGCCACGGCCACCTTGCCATAGCCCAGCTGCTCCGCAGCCAGCATGGTACGGGGAACCAAGGTGTCGCTGACCGCCTTCCCAAAGGAGGCGGCAAAGGAGGGGAGATCCGGCGTCTCACCCTTCTGCTGGGCGTTGTGGATGAGATTCAGGGCAGCGGTTTTCAGGCCGGAGAAGGACATATCCAGGGGGGCGTGATCCACCTTGGAGTGGGGCATGGGATATTTCCGGTCATCCCCGCCCTGGGCCAGGCGGTCCATAGGTCCGCCCCCGGGGTAGCCGATGCCCAGCACCCGGGCCACCTTGTCAAAACACTCCCCCGCCGCATCGTCCCGGGTGGAGCCCAGCAGCTCCATCTGGGTGTAGTCCTTCACGTCCACAATCAGGGTGTTCCCCCCGGAGACGCAGAGACAGCAGAAAGGGGGTTCCAGGGTGGGATGGGTGATGTAGTTGGCCGCAATGTGGCCCCGGACATGGTGTACTGGAATCAAGGGGACGCCAAGGCCGTAGGCCACGCTCTTGGCAAAGTTCACCCCAACCAGCACAGCGCCGATCAGGCCCGGGCCATAGGTGACCGCCACGGCGTCAATGTCCTGACGGGTGACGCCTGCGGTCTCCAGGGCCTGGTCCGCCAGGCCGGAGATGACCTCCACATGCTTCCGGGAGGCGATTTCCGGCACAACGCCGCCGTAGATGGTGTGCATCTCAATCTGGGAGGCAATGACATCCGAGCGCACCCTGCGGCCATCCGCCACCACCGCCACGGCGGTTTCGTCGCAGGAGGATTCCACAGCGAGAATAATCATTTGCTCATCCCTTTCCAAATTTCATAGTCATCAGCACGCCGTCCTCGGTGGGCTCGTCAAAATAGTCGCTGCGCCGGCCCACCGCCTCAAAGCCCAGCTTGCGAAAGAAGGCCTGGCTTCCAGGCTGGGAGGCCCGGCAGGTCAGGGTCAGGAAGGACAGATGTACCTGGCCAAAGCGCAGAAAGACATTGACCAGCTCGGTGCCCAGACCTTGGCGGCGGTAGCGCTCCTTTACGGTCAGATTAACCAGATAGCCCTCGTCCATGACCACCTGCAGGCCGGCATAGCCCAGCAGCTCCCCAGCCTGGGAGACGGCGGCGATGTAGCTGGCCCCCAGGTTTTCCAGTTGGTCGCGGAGCTCCCCGTCAGAGATGGGATCCGGGGCGTGGTTCAGGCGGTCCAGGGAGACGATGCGCCTCACCATGGTGCCGTCCACCGGCACCAGACGGTAGGGAATGGGCTCCTGGGTGTGGGGAATGGTTACAGTTTCCCGGCGAAATTCTGCCATGTTTGATCTCCTCCTGAAATTGGAATAAAAGGGGGCTCAGTGGGCGTCTGCCCAGCACTTGCCGATCTGCGCATCCACAACCAGCGGGACGGATAGCTCCACCACATGTTCCATCTCCTCCCGGAGCAGCTTCCGGATCTGCTCCCCTTCGGCCTCCGGGCACTCCACGATCAGCTCGTCATGGACCTGGAGTACCAGCCGCCCGGTAAGCCCCCGGGCTTTTAGGCGGTCCTGAACCCGGATCATAGCCAGCTTGATGATGTCGGCGGCGGTGCCCTGGATGGGGGCGTTCAGGGCCACGCGCTCCCCGAAGGAGCGCTGGTTGAAGTTGGAGGAGGTGATCTCCGGCAGGGGACGGCGGCGGCCCATGACCGTGGACACATAGCCATCCTTCTTGGCCTGCTCAACCACCCGCTTCATATAGGCACGGACGCCGGAATATTTGGCGAAATAGCGATCCATATACTCCTTGGCCTCACTCCGGGAAACCCCGATATCCTGGGCAAGAGAGAACTCGGAGATGCCATAGACAATGCCAAAGTTCACCGCCTTGGCGGAGGAACGCATGGATTTTGTCACCAGCTCCACCGGCACGCCAAAGACCTGGGAGGCGGTGACCGTGTGGATATCCACACCGGACTGGAAGCCCGCCTGCATTTCCTTGTCCTCTGCGATGTGGGCCAGCAGGCGCAGCTCGATCTGGGAATAGTCCGCGTCCACCAGCACGTTGCCTGGAGAGGAGATGAACATCTTCCGCATCTCTGCCCCCAGCGGGGTCCGGACGGGGATGTTTTGCAGGTTTGGCTCGGTGGAGGACAGCCGTCCCGTGGCGGTGACGGTATTCTGGAAGGAGGTGTGGATCCGGCCGTTGGGCCCGATGACCTTCAAAAGCCCGTCCACATAGGTGGATTTCAGCTTGGACAGCTGGCGGTATTCCAGGATCTGCTCCACAATGGGGTGACGGTAGCGCAGCTTTTCCAGGATTTCCGCATTGGTGGAATAGCCGGTTTTGGTCTTCTTCAGGGGGGGCAGGCCCAGGTCCTCGAAGAGCACCACCCCCAGCTGTTTGGGGGAGTTGATGTTGAACTCCTTCCCTGCGTAGCGATAGATCTCCCCCTGGGATTGCCGGATGCCTGCGTCCAGCATGACGCCAAAGTCGGCCAGGGCTTGACGGTCCACCAGCACACCGGCCCGCTCCATCTCCGCCAGGACGGCGCACAGGGGCAGCTCCATATCTGTCAGCAGGGCGTACATCCCCTGATCTTCCAGCGCCGGTTTTAGGACTCCGTAGAGGGCCGACACAGCGGAAACCTCCGCGTGAAAGGCGCTTTCTGCCAGGACCCGGGCGGAGGGATCCGGCATGGGTGCGAAGGCGTCCTCCGCCTTGTAGTCCGCCTGGGGCTGGATTTCGCAGTTGAAATAGGAGACAAAGAGCTTGCACAGGTCGTAGCTGCCATCGGTGGGGGAGAGGAGGTAGGCGGCCAGGGCGGTGTCAAAGACAAAACCATCAGTGGACAGCCCCTCGCCCAGGAGCCGGTTCATCAGCGGCTTCACATCGTGGCTGATTTTCTTCACCTGGCCGCTGAAAAATACCTGGAGGAAGGTGTTATAGGCGTCCCCCAGATTGGGCTGATAGACGAAGGCGGCCCGGCCCAGGGTTTCGGAAACCTCCCATTCGATGGCCACGCCGTCCAGGTTGGGCAGCGCCAGACAGAAAACGTGTTCTGCGCCCTTCCACTCCTCCAATAGCTCCATGAGCCGGGCGGAGTCGGAGACCGCTTCCACCTCCACCTCGTAGTCCGGGACTTCGTGGGCCTGGACCCCAGGCTCCAGGCC
>CAYLVH010000092.1:0-1372 GCA_964387095.1 uncultured Oscillospiraceae bacterium | reverse complement strand
CCAGGCTCCAGGCCGTATTTAGCGATGAGCTTGGTGAATTCCAGCCGGAGAAACAGCTGATAAAGGGTGCCCCGGTCCCATTCCTTCACCAGGTTGTCCTTGGGGTCGAAGTCCAAAGGCGCATCGGTGCGGATGGTGGCCAGGTCGTAGCACAGCCAGGCGGAGTCCCGGCCCTGGTCCAGCTTTTTCCGCTGGGCGGGTTTTAGGTCCGCCGTTTCGAAGTTGGCATACAGGTTTTCAATGGAGCCATAGGTCTGGATCAGGCTCATGGCAGTCTTTTCGCCGATTCCTGGGACGCCGGGATAGTTGTCCGAGGAATCCCCCATCAGGGCCTTCAGGTCAATGAGGTGGATGGAATCGAAGCCGTACTCCTCCCGGAATAGGGCGGGAGTTATTTCCCTGGTGGTGGTCTGGCCCATGCGGGAGACTACAAGCTTCACGTGAGTCTGTTCCGTCACAAGCTGTAGGGAATCCTTGTCACCGGTGACCAGCACACAGTCCCAGCCAGCCTGTTGGCAGATGCGGGAGATGGTGCCCATCAGGTCGTCGGCCTCCCAGCCCTCCAAGGCGTACATGGGGATGTTCATGGCGGCCAGAACCTCCTTCAGCACCGGCAGCTGCATCCCCAATTCTTCGGGCATCTCCTTCCGCTGGGCCTTGTAGTCGGCGAAGGCCTTGTGTCGGAAGGTGGGAGCCTTCTGGTCGAAGGTGATGCAAAGGCCGTCCGGCTTGTCCTCGTCCATGAGCTTTTGCAGGATGTTCAGAAAGCCGAAAATCGCATTGGTATACAGCCCATCCCGGGTGGATAGGGGCCTTACGCCGTAATACGCCCGGTTGACAATGGAGTTGCCGTCCAGAACCATCATCTTCATGTCGCGTCACCTCGGAAGAATCTCAAAAATTTCATATCATGCGGCTATTATAACACAAAAACGCAGGAAACAACAGGGAAAAAGGGGGAGCGCGGGGAGTGAAATTTCCAGCGCTCCTCAGCCGCCGGTGACCTGCAACAGCCAGCCGGACAGGGTATCATTCTGAACGCCCAGGAAGCCGTCCTGGATCTCCGGCAGATTCTCTGGCAGGACCATCTTTGGGGTAGCCAAGCTCGATATCAACCAGTTCTTTGCGTCCTCGGGGTTTTTAATCTGGAGCACGCAAATTCGGGTAATATCATTTGCATAAAGGTGAACGGCATCCTCATAGGTGATGCCTGCGTACAGTTTGGACATGATTACCTCCACTTCCTGACCCTCTTGCGGGCGCTGATACATGGATCGGAGAGGAAACTCTCTATCTTATAAACGATTCAGGAGGGGAAAAGGGTGCAGGATGGCGAAAAAACTTAGAGAACATCTCTTGCTTGACAAACGGG
>CAYLVH010000091.1:0-6214 GCA_964387095.1 uncultured Oscillospiraceae bacterium | reverse complement strand
GGAGGTATTGGCGATGAGGACGGTTCTCTTCATCAGGGAGCCGCCGGTACGGGGGTCGATCAGGGTGGGGAACTCCCGGAGAACGTCGGTCATCTCATTGCCGCGCTCGCCGCAGCCAATGTAAATGACGATGTCCACGTCGGACCACTTCGCCAGCGCATGCTGCACCACCGTCTTGCCGGAGCCGAAGGGGCCAGGGACCGCAGCGGTACCGCCCTTTGCCACCGGGAACATGGTGTCAATGACCCGCTGGCCGGACTGCAGGGGGGTCACAGGCGGGAACTTTTTCTTATAGGGCCGGCCGGTACGGACGGGCCACTTCTGCATCATGGTCAGTTCCTTGACTTCGCCCTGGTCCGTCTTTACGGTGGCCACAGTCTCCAGGATGGTGAATTCCCCTTCCCGGACGGACTGGATGGTGCCAGAAACGCCATAGGGCACCATGATCTTGTGGAGGATGGAGGGGGTCTCCTGGACGGTACCCACCACATCGCCGGGGATCACATGATCGCCGACCTTGGCAACCGCCTTGAACTCCCACTTCTTATCCCGGTCCAGGGCGGGAACCTGGACGCCCCGGGGCAGGTTGTTGCTGCCGGTTTTTTTCTTAATCTCCTCCAGCGGGCGCTGGATGCCGTCGTAAATATTTTCAATCAGGCCGGGGCCAAGTTCCACGGACAGGGGCGCGCCGGTGGTTTCCACAGCGGCGCCGGGGCCAAGGCCGGAGGTTTCCTCGTAGACCTGGATGGAAGCGGAATCGCCGTCCATGGTCAGAATCTCGCCGATCAGCTTCTGCTCGCCAACGCGGACCACGTCGTGCATGTTTGCGTCGGACAGGCCGGTGGCAACCACCAGAGGGCCGGAAACCTTAACAATTTTTCCGTTGCTCATTGGTTTACTACCTTCTTTCAAAAGGGAATCATTTTCTCAAATATCCGTGGCTTACAGGATATCTGCACCCACGGCGCGGATCACAGACTTGGTCACATTCTCCTGTCCAATGCCCAGGGAACCGTCCTTTCCGGGGATCAGGATAATTGCGGGAGTCAGGGCGTCTTTATAACGGGCCAGCTCATCCGGCAGCTGGGCGCCCAGCTGTTCCGTCATATAGATGATGGCGCAGGACTCCTTGGCAAGACGGTGCAGGGTGCGCCGCGCCTCATCCACGTTTTCCACGGGATATACATCCAACCCCAGGGCCTTAAAGCCTAGGATGCTGTCGCTGTCTCCCATTACTGCAATCTTATACATATCTTTCACGCAGCCTTTCCCGGATCGTATCCGCCGGCAGACCTGCCAGGCGGCCCGTCAAAATGATGCGGGCGGCCACCAGCTCGGACTCCTTGGCCGCCAAATAGGCCACCACAGGCGCCTCTCCGAAGCCAACGTACTTGGCGTTGCCCACATAGGCCATAATCGCATCGTCACACAGCTTCTCAAAGAGGGTCAGCTTGCCCCCTGCGGCAGCTGCCACGCCCGCCTCCGCCGCGTCCTTCAAAAGGGAGGTGGCATACAGCTCGGTCATGGAAGATCCGGAGTTGACATTGGTGACGATCCGGTTCACGTCTACATTGCCCCCGGGGAAGATGACCGTGCGGAGGAAATCCGTGTCCTTCCCCATGCGCAGGGTGCGCACCAGGCTCTTCAAATTCACTGCGTCGATGTTAATGCGGACATAGCCCTCCAGGAAATCCGATTCGGACTCCCTTGCCATGGCGAACATATCCGTAAAATAAGCCTGATCCAGCACGAAGTCGGCCATCTGGGGATCCCGGGTGTTGCCCAGGGTCTCTCTGGCCTGCCGGACGGCGCCTGCCATGGAGCCGGGTAGCCCGCAGAAATCAGAGGTGCGGACGCACTCCTTGATCTGCTCCACAGGAACGCGGCCGGTATCCACCAGCAGGTTGTCCGCTTCAATGCCCAAAGCCTCGCTTTTCAGCAGGACCTTGGCATTGTGGTAATCATATTTGACCTTGAACACGTCCAGTATGTTCCGGTCAGGGGCGAAGAGATACAGGTCGTCAAAGGTGCTCTGGCGCACCGCAGCCAGCATTCGGTTGATGCTGCTGGTAGTCACTTCCTCCACCTCGGGATAACCACATTCTGCCAGCACCTTTACGGCGTCTTCAACAGTCTGCGCATCCAGCATCCGCTCCATCCGATCCCGGGAAAGCAGCTTGCCCTCAAGCGCTCTGACCCGGGTCGACAAAAACAGATAATCTGTATCCTTGATCTTAGCCAAGGGTTTATCCTCCTTTCTCCCTGCCGCTCCGCAGAGCTGTCAGGGGTGCCATCTGGCGCGAGGTGATCAATCGAAAAGGACTTTGCTGACCTCACCGGTCATCTCGCTGCGGACAAGACGAACCAAAGTCTCAAACGCGCAGTTGACCTCAACGGCGCCGTTGCTGAGAAGCAGGCCGCCCTGAATGTCCCGGGTCTCCTGGGAGAGGGTGATGTTCCCCACTTTGCCCTGGGCCTCCAACAGCTCGTTTGCCTTTACGCAGGCCTTCACCCCATAGTGGGTGCGGTCGGTCCGGTTCAGAATCACCTGCTCCCGGCCGGTGGAGCTGGCTTTCACAATGAGCTTTGCCAGCAGATCCACATACTCGCTCTCCGGCAGCTTCACCAGCTTTTGCAGCGCCAGAACAAATGCCTCATCCAGCACCTCCTGCTTGGCGGCCAGAATCATCTTCTTAGCCTCCATCTGGGCGGCGCTGACCAGGCGCTTGCCGCGCTCTTCCGCCATGCGCTCCCCCTTTGCCAGGATTCCTTCCGCTTCCTGGCGGGCGCGCTTTTCGTAATTGGCCTCAATCTGCTCCACCTGGGAAGCAGCGTCCTGACGGATCTGCGCAATTTCGGCGTCAGCATCCGCCTGAATCCGGCCGGTAATATTCTCAATACCAGTCATCGCATACCATCCTTTCTGCGTTCGTAAGGCCCCCAAGGGATCACTGAATGAACAGCAGCATCAGGAAGGAAGCCAGCAGGCACAGGATGGCGTAGAACTCCACCATGATGGCCATGATAATGCTCTTGGACGTCTGGTCAGGGCGCTTAGCAACCAGGGAAACGCCTGCCGCGGCGCAGCGGCCTTGGCCGATGGCGGTAATGTAGCCGCCGATGCCGATGGGCATGCAAGCAAAGCAGTAACCAATGCCCTGAGCCAGAGTCAGCTCAACAGGGTTGCCGCCGATGACGCCCAGCTGAATCAGGGCAAAGAACCAGACGACCAGACCATACAGGCCCTGGGTGCCGGGGAGCAGCTGAAGGATCAGGCAGGAAGCGAACTTGTTGGGGTCCTCGGAGATGACGCCGGCAGCGGCCTCACCCACACAACCAACGCCCATACCGGATCCGGAACAGGCCAGAGCCACAGCCAGAGATGCGCCAATAATAGCGATATACAGGCCAGCATTTGCTAAGATTTCCATATTATTTTTCCTCCTTATTGTTGACTATGTCGACATATTTCGTATCATACTCCAGGGGGCAGAAGGGAACTCCGCCGTCCTTATAAAACTTGCCAAAATATTCCAGATATTGAAGACGCGCCGCGTGAACATAGGTGCCGATCAGGTTGACGCCAATGTTGAACACATGTCCAATCAAGAACACAATAATAAAGACAATGAGCTTCACCACAAATCCGGGAGGCAGGGTGCCCAGCGTATTGAACACCTGCGCGATCACCGAAGTGGCCAGCATCAGGGCCATTAATCGGGCATAGGACAGCACATCGGACAGCCAGCTGGTGATATCATACCAGCTCTTGAGTCCGCCCAGGAACTTGCCCACGATGGTGGGCGCATGACGGCCCTGAGTCACCAGCAGCGCCACACCGCCGGCCACCAGCCCCCAGGGGGTCCCCAACAGGGCAGCGCAGGCGATGCCGGCAAAGACAATCCACCAGGGAACCACGTCAAGCAAGGCGTCCACCCCTTGTCCATCCCGGAACCCCATGTAGATATGGATGCACTGGCCCATGATGAGCTGTACGCCGCCGATGCACAGGGCAATCACCAGCACCTTCATGGGGTTGCCCACGGGGTTCACCACGATGCCGTTGCAGAAGGTCTGCATCCAGCCGGGCATAGCGGAAATGGCGGATCCGGTTGCCTCATACGCGGCGATACCGGCGGGAACAAAGTTCTGATAGATAACCTCCAGCACATTTCCGAAGAAGCCCCCTACAAAGATCCCGCAAATTGCGGTGGAGCCTCCCAGCCACAGGCCCAGGTGGAACATCCGTCCCATGCCCTTTTTGGGATTGAACAGCTTGATGACCGCCAGGCAGATGGTGAAAATGATGATGCCATAGGCCACATCCGCGAACATGAAGCCGAAGAAAAACACATACCAGAAGAACATCAGTGGGTTGGGATCAATCCCATCATAGGCAGGGAGGGAATACATCTCCGTCACCATATTAATGCAGTCCATCCACTTCGGGTTTTTTAGCTTGGTGGGAGGGGTTTCGCCTTCAGCGGGATCCGCGCTCTCGTAGGCGCAGGAGAAGCCCTTCATAGCCTTCTCCAGATCAGGCATATTTTCCGCAGGGATCCAGCCCTCCAGGAGGAAGATGGTGCCGTCGGTCAAGAACCGCTGGCACACCGTTTCCTTGCGCATATCCTGGTTGACCCGGTCCAGGCAGATCTGCAGGGTGCCCCGCTGGTCCGCTCTGGCCACAATGGCCGCCTCGGCCTCCGCACGCCGGACCTCCAGCTCTGTCAGCTGGTCCTTCAGCCTGCTGATGTTCTCCGCCGCCGTCCCCTCCATGTCCTTGAAGTGGACAACGCTGAAGGAGTGGGGACGCAGCGCATTCAGGGCCGTCTCCTCATCGCTCTGGTGGCAGACCAGCAGGAGATACTTCTGATCCCTGTCCTGGGAAACCAGCTGAAGCTCCGCCAGTCCAGTGGCCTCCGCCAGGTCGCTTTCCAGTGCGCTCTGCTCCGCAGTTGCCGGGCAGACGCCCAGCATAACCGATGTGGTTTCTGTTCTCTGAACCTGCAGAGGAAGGTCCATGCCGGCCCAGGGAGTCAGGCTGGCCACGGTGGCATTCAGCTTATTCTCCTGGGAATAAATTCTCGCGATTTCTCGTGTGCAGTCATTGATCTCATCCGCACACCTCAGGGCGTCCGCCAGGACCTGGTCGTTGAAGAAGTCTGCTTCTGAAACGTCAGAGCGCTTGATAAACAGTCCCGCTTTTTCCGGGGCGTATTTCTTCAACGCATTCAGGGCTGAGTTCAGGCTGCCCGCTCGGCCCTTTGTGTCTGCCAAGTCGGAGGTGTCCCGTTTGACCAGCGCCGTCCATTCAGGATCCGCCAGCTTGTCATCCGGCTCCGTCACTTCAACACAGCCCAAGTGAAGCAGCCGGGCAACCAGGTCAGACCGCTCTTCGGACAAGCCCATCAGCCGAAGCCGCTTCATTTTGACAATAGACATCAGACATTCACTACCCTTCTAACAATCAATGCGGCAGCATCCTCCAGCTTCGCTCTCGCGTCCGCTTTCATCTGCTCGCAGGAGCGCGCTGTTTGCTGCTGCACAGCTTCCGCTTCCTTAGCCGCGCTCTTTTCCGCCTGGGCCAACTGGGTTTTGACCTTGGCTTCCGCGTCCGCTTTCGCCGCCGTGAGCCGCGCACGTCCAGCGCGCTCGGCTTCCCCGACGGCCTTTTTTGCTTCCGCCTCCGCCTCCGCCTTGCGCTGTGCGGAAATCTGTTCCGTTTCCGTGACCCGTTTGATTGCATCAAGTAACATAATTTCACCGCCTTTCCTTACCACTCTCTCAAAAAAAGCCCATTTTACCAATTATGATGAAATTGTAACTCCCCTGACCAAAAAAATCAATAGAAACTTTCGTTCTTTCTCTCCAGTTTGTTGCGCATTTTGTCGAATTTATCCCTCTTCCTCTGCAATTTCCCAAATATAAGTTTTTGTTTTTTCCTTCTGGAAGGAAAAAAGTTATTTTTTCTTTCCAAAAAATTCCAATGGTTTTGAAAACGTTTTCAACAGGGGTGCGCTGGAATTTTCCCCCGACAGGCGGACAAAAAAGGCGCCGAATCAATCCGGCGCCCAGTTGCGATCCCTGCGATCCCTATTTGGTTTTCCAATGATTATAATATAGCGTTTTACTTTCTATTCGTCAAGCCTTCCCGCCTGCATTTCACGGAAATCAATTTTTGCAACAAAGCTGAACAAAGTGCTAAAATAGGAAA
>CAYLVH010000090.1:0-6584 GCA_964387095.1 uncultured Oscillospiraceae bacterium | reverse complement strand
CTTAAAGTAAATGGGCGGAATGGCGGCGATGGCGTCCACCCCCACGGACGCAGCATGCTTTGCCAGCTCCACGGAGTCCCGGGTGCTATTGCAGGCCACATGGACGATGATGGTCAGCCTGCCCCGGGCGGCCTCCACCACGTTCTCCAGCAGCAGCTTGCGCTCCTCCACATGCTGGTAAATGCACTCCCCGGAGGAACCCCCCACATAGACTCCCTTGACCCCCTTCTTCATCAGATGGCGGGTCAGCGCCTGCACAGCAGCAGGAGAAATCTCCCCCTCCGAATCATAGCACGCGTAAAACGCGGGAATAATGCCCTGATATTTGCTCAAATTTTTCATTGGCCGCTTCCCCAATTCCTCCCCATTCACAGGAGATTCTCCTCTGTCTCCGGATCAAACAAGTGAACCAGGTTATCAGGCACGGAGATATGGATCATCGTACCCATGGGCAGCCCGCTCCGCTGCTCCTTGGACAGCTGGGTGCTGGGGATCCGGATCACGGTGTCAACACCGTTGCAAACGGCGTGCAGATGGATCTCGCTGCCCATCATCTCGGACACGTCCACAGTGGCCTCCATGGTGTCCGGGCCGGCGTCCTTCATCATCATATGCTCGGGACGGCAGCCCAGGACAATCTCCTGGGACCCATAGCCCTTGGCGCCCAGCTGATTTTGGATCTCCTGGGACAAGGTAAGCACAGCGCCGTTGCAGAGAACCTGATAGCCCCCTTGCACCTGTTGCAGCCGGGCCCGAAAGAAGTTCATCTGGGGCATCCCGATAAAACCTGCCACAAAGCGATTGGCGGGATGGTCAAAGACCTCTTGAGGCGTTCCGATCTGCATAATCCAGCCTTCCCACATGATAACGATGCGGTCCCCCAGGGTCATGGCCTCGGTCTGGTCGTGGGTAACATAGATAAAGGTGGTATCAACGCGCTGGCGCAGCTTCAGGATCTCAGCCCTCATCTGGTTGCGCAGCTTTGCATCCAGGTTGGACAGCGGCTCGTCCATGAGGAATACCTTCGGCTCCCGGACGATGGCCCGGCCAATGGCCACGCGCTGGCGCTGGCCGCTGGACAGCGCCTTGGGCTTTCGCTTCAAATACTGGGCGATATCTAGAATTTCCGCGGCCGCCTTGACCTTTTTGTCAATCTCCTCCTTGGGGACATGGCGCAGCTTTAGGGCGAAGGCCATATTTTCATAAACGGTCATATGGAGATACAGCGCGTAGCTCTGGAAGACCATGGCGATATCCCGGTCCTTCGGTTCTATGTCATTGACCACCTTGTCATCAATGCGAAGCTCCCCCTGGGAAATCTCCTCCAGCCCCGCGATCATGCGCAGGGTGGTGGACTTCCCGCAGCCGGAGGGGCCCACGAGAACAATAAACTCCTTATCTGCGATATCCAGATTGAATGCGTGGACAGCCTCCACGCCGCCTTCATAGATCTTCTTAACATCTTTCAGTGAGACAGTTGCCATCATACAGGCCGTAAAAGGGTTGCTTCCGCGAACCCTTTTTCGTCCCAGAAGAGGGGGCTGGGATCTACGGCAGGTCTCCACACTGCCGCACCGCCGGCCTTGGCGGGAATTGGTTTCCTCCTTTTCCTTCCCGGGCTGGCTATGGGAATGGAGTAACCAGCCAGGGGTCAAATCGTGTAAAAACCGATAGGGCAAGATGCTTACCCCTTCACAGCACCCATGGTAATCCCCTGAGTGAAGTACTTCTGGAAGATTAGGAAGACGATGATAATGGGCACAGCAGCCAGGGCCGCGCCGGCCATAACCAGGCCGAAGTCCGTGGAATTCTCCGCCTGCAGGGTCGCAATCCCCAGGGAAATCGTCAGGTTACTGTTGCCGGACAGCATAATCAGCTGCATAAAATAGTCATTCCAGGAGTTGATAAAGGTGAAAATGGCCAGGGCGCCGATGCCGGGCTGAATCATGGGGACCACAATCCGGGTAAAGGCGCGGGCCTCGCTGGCGCCGTCTATGCGGGCCGCCTCCAGCATTTCTCCAGGGATGCCCTCTGAGAACTGTTTCATCAGAAAGACGCCGAAGGGCCAGCCCACTGCGGGGAAGATCACGGCCCAAATGGTGTCATACAGATGCAGGGCGTTCATCTCTTTGATCAGTGGGATTAGGATCACCTGCTTAGGCAGCGCCATTGCGCAGACGATCAGCGCAAACAGGAGCTTGCGGCCCCTGAAGCGCTTTTTGGCCAGGGCATAGCCGGCCATGGCGGCGGTGACGCAGGTGAGAATCATGGAAAAAACCGCCATCAATACGGTATTCAGCAGCCAGCGGATGACGCCCGGCACGGTGGGGCCCGTCAGGGAGCCGAACCGGAACAGCGGGGCAGACCGCTTGGAAAACAGCTTCTCAAAGTTGGTCAGCACCCATTCCTTGGGAAACCAGTCGGGGGTGGTGGAATTGATAGCGGCATTGGTTTTAAACGCGCCTGTGAGGATCCAGTACAGCGGGAATGCAAATAGGACCGCCAGGATAATCAGGATGAGGACGGATACGACTTTGTAAATACTCTTGCGCAGGACACCTGTTTTCATATTTTCCCCTCACCTTTCTTTTACCAGCTTGAACTGCAATCCGGACAGGACAGCAATAAAGATTGCCAGAATCACACCCATGGCGTTGCCATAGCCAAAGCGATATAGCTTGAACGCGGTATAATAGATATAATACATGACTGTCTCGGTGGCGTAGTTGGGTCCGCCAGAGGTCAGCAGCTGGATCAGTGCGAAACACTGGAAGCCGTTGATGGTGGTGATGACCAGGATATACAGGGTGGTTGGCATGATCCGGGGCCATTTGATCTTCCAGAAGGTCTGGAAATGATTCGCGCCGTCCACAGCGGACGCCTCCACCAGGGTGGAATCCACGTTGCCCAGCGCCGAAACATAGAGCACGATGGGCTGACCCACAGAGGTCGTAAACAGGATGAGAAGGATGCACCACAGGGCATACTTGGGATCCCCCAGCCAATTGATATTGTGGTCAATCAGGCCTGTGCTGGTGCCAACATAGTTCAAAATGCCGTAATAGTTGTTATACATCCATTTCCACACCACCGTGACAGCCACGGAGCCGGTGACCACAGGCAGATAGAAGATGCAGCGCAACGCGGACAGGAGAACCCCCTTCAACTGGTAGATGCCGGAGGCCACCCATAGGGAGAACACCGTAACCGCAGGAACGCTGACCACTACAATGATAAAGGTGTTCTTCAGCGCCTTGATGAACACAGGGTCCCTCCAAAGCTCGATATAATTGGAAACGCCAATGAAAACATCTTCCACATTGGAGTTCATGTTGGAATCAAAGAAGCTGGTATATATGCATAGGATCATGGGGAGAATGACAAATCCCACAAAGAAGATCAGGCTGGGAAGCAGAAACAGGTAGCCGGAAATTGTCTCCCGCCTGACCAATGCCCGGCTCATGCCCGCCTGTTCGGTCTTTTTTTCCATGAAGAAGCTACGCCCCTCTCTTTTCATTCCCCTTCCTCCAGCGCCAGGCCAATCACGCGCACCACCCGAAGGGAGGAAACACACCCCTCTCCCGCGCATCGCACAGGAGAGAGGTGCGCCAGACCTAAGCGAAACGATTCCGCAGTTTTCGTTTCATTTAGCCATCCGCAGTCGCGTTGGCCTGACCGCAGTAGGTTGCAACCGTGGTGGCAATATCCTTCCCCGCGCCGATCTCCTGCAGCATATTCCACCAAGCGGTGCGGGCCTCTGCCCAGCCGGCGGAAATCTGATAATAGTCTCCCAGATAGGGCATCAGCTTGGCGTACTCGTTCATGATCACATGATCGGCCCAGATGTTGGTAAGATCAGCCCCCTCAGCGGTGTCCCGGACCGGGAAATAGGAAGCGGCTCTGACGGCGTCAGCGGTGTGCTGGGAATCGCACATATACTGGATGAATTCCTTTGCCGTCGCGATCTTGGCGTCGTCGCCATTGTCAAACACGCCAAACCCCCAGATACCGCCGCACAGCTTCGCCTCGCCAGTGGGCGAGGGGAAGGACATGAACACAATCTCATCGCCATTGTTGGTCAGGCCAGCATCGTTGTAATCGGTGTTCAGCTGCTGGGCGATGTTCCAATAAAACGAAATCTTCAGGGTGCCGTTGCGAAACAGGCTAATCTCATCGCTGCCCACGATGGAAGCGTCAAAGTGAATGCCCTCCATATCATATAGCTCCTGCAGGGCCCGGATGTTCTCTTCATCCGTCCAGGTGTAGGCGGTGTGGCTGGCATTCGTAAAGGTTCCGCCGTACAGATTGTTCAGGATTGCACGGGTGCCCTGGTCGCCGCCCTGACCATTGCAGTAGATGGCGCCCACGGTGCCGCCGAAGGTGTCATACAGAGCAGCGACCGCGTTCTTGAAGTCCTGGGTGGTCCAGGTGTGGCTCTCAATGTCCACATACTGGTCAGCTCTGGCTTCCTGAAACGCGGTATAGTTGATGGCCATGCAGTGTGCGATCATAACCAGAGGATACTCATAGACAGCGCCATCTTCTGTGGTGCAGGCGGCCATAACAACATCATAAAGCTCGGCGTTGTCCTCGTCATCCAGCATATCGGACAAATCCACCAGATAGCCCATCTTGCCCCACAGGGCAACCAGGCGCTCAGGACCTTCCATAATCAGGTCAGGGGTCCGGCCAGCGGAGATTGCCGTGTTTACCTTGTCGTCGCCGTCGGTGTAGTTCAGATACTCAACGGTCACGGAAATGCCGGTCTCCGCCTGGAAGGCCGCTGTCAGCTCGTTGACAACCGTCTCGTTGCCCCAGTCGCCAATGGGATAGGTCCACAGGGTGATGGAGTCCGCCACTTTGCTGGAGACTCCCGCAGTGGATCCGGATTCATCAGCAATCTCCACCGGGGTGGATGTCTCGGAAACTTCTCCGCTCTCCCAGCCGGTGTTGCTTCCGCACGCTGCCAGAGCCAGCATCATGGCCAAAGCCAGCAACAGTGCAAAAAACTTTTTCATAGGTTTCCTCCTTTGAGATCTCAAAGCGAAAGGTCTCTTCAACCTCTGTATAAGAGCATGGACGCCTTGCCCGTAATTTATTCCCTGGATTTTCATGCTTCTGACCAGGCCGGCCTCAAAATCCGGCCTCAATCTCATCCATCATCTTGTCCAGCAGGATCAGGCAGTGCGGCACGTGGAAGGGTCCTTTGAAGGTGCTCCCCTTGCAGGGAGGCTCTGTGGGCAGGCCGTCCCGGCGCAGATAACCGTACCACTCTCCGTACGCGGGGTCCGCAAAATGCTCCTTAGCATATTCCGCGATCCTGAATAACCAATCCAGGAAATACTCGTCTCCGGTATCCCGGTAGAACATCATGGAGGCGATGAGTGCCTCGTTGTGGGGCCACCACAGCTTCATATCATGTTCATAGGACTCAGGCGGGAAGCCCAGGGCATCGAGAAAGTAGAGTAGGCCCCCATACTGCTTATCCCAGCCGGCTTCCATGGCAAACCTGTACATTTGGATGGCGTTCTGGCGCAGCTCCTGGTTGCCCTCGTAGTTGGCTTGATTTTCCAGGAACCAGCTGCCCTCAATGTCGTGGCCGGGATTGACCACCCGCCCCGCCACCGTGTCAGTCTGCAACTCCCCGTTGATCCCCACCGTCTCCAGGGTGCACTTTAGCTCGGGCCTGAAGTGGTACTTCAGGATCTTTTCCACGCACTCCTTGGCCTTGTCCTGGTAATATGCCTTGTGTGCAGGGTCGCAGCGGCGCATGATATCAGTGACGTTCAGAAAGATCATGGGATCCCCAAAGGCGCGGCTAGCCCGGGTCTCGGGAATGGTCTTGGGGCCAAGGCCAGTGGGATCCTGAATCAGGCTGTTGTTCAGCCGATAGACCATGTCATAGGCCCAGCGGGCCCGCTCGATGCGAACCTTGTCGCCGGTATTATAGTAGTACTCCGCGTTTGCCATGCAATAAAAATTCTCAGAATGGCAATAGCGGCGCTGGCGCAGGGGCTTGCCATCACCGGTCACGGTGAAATACAGGCGCCCCTCCGCCTGCCAATTGCGGCAGTGGTCCTCCAAGAAGTCCAGACAGCTGCGGCTGGCCTCCAGCCACGCTTCCCGCTTTCCGTAGTTGGTACATAGGAATGCAAAAATCCAGCCGCAGCGCCCCTGCATCCAGACGCTTTTGTCGCTAGAGAAGCGCTTGCCCTCTCGATCCAGGCAGGTGTATACACCGCCGTGCTCCCAATCCATGCCGTATTTCAGCCAAAAGCTGACGCAGCCGGTCAGCTCATCCTTTACCCATTGATGGGTGGCAAGAAATTTTGCTTGATCCATCTGAAATCCCCTTTCCTCCCTGATTGCGCAAAAGAATACTCCTTTAGATGGGAGCCTTATTAGTATGAACGGGGCTTTGCGAATTATAGCTTCAATACAGGTGGAGGTCAGCGGATCAAGACAAAAAAAGAGCACCTACTAATTGGATACCATTTTCCAGTGTATCTATGAGAACAATATGGTGTGGTAAAAAAAGTTGACAGCATATCCTCAAGGATTTCATAATAAAACCAAGAGAATAA
>CAYLVH010000089.1:0-6613 GCA_964387095.1 uncultured Oscillospiraceae bacterium | reverse complement strand
AAGGCCAACCCCAACGGCGCCGCCAAGGGCGCCGTGATTGAGGCCCGGCTGGATAAGGGCCGGGGCCCTGTGGCCACCCTGCTGGTTCAGAACGGCACCCTGAAGCAGGGAGATATCATCATCGCCGGCACGGCTGTGGGCCGTGTCCGGGCCATGACCGACTTTAAGGGCAAAAAGCTGAAGGAGGCGGGTCCCTCTGTCCCCGTTGAGATCATCGGCTTGAGCGAGGTGCCCGGCGCCGGCGACAGCTTCTATGCTGTGGCGGATGAAAAGATGGCCCGGGAGCTGGTGGAGCAGCGCAAGCAGGAGGCCAAGGACAAGGCGAATGCCCCGGTCCAGAAGCTGTCCCTGGACGATCTGTTCTCCCAGATCCAGCAAGGGGAACTGAAAACGCTGAATATCATTGTCAAGGCCGACGTCCAAGGTTCCGCCGAGGCGGTGAAAGCCTCCCTGGAGAAGCTCACCAACGAGGAGGTCCGGGTCCGGGTGATTCACGCAGGAGTTGGCGCCATCAACGAGAGCGACGTGATGCTGGCCGCCACCTCAAACGCCATCATTGTGGGCTTCAACGTCCGGCCGGATGCCAACGCCAAGGCCACCGCCGAGCGCACCAAGGTGGATATGAAGATGTATCGGGTCATCTATGACTGCATCGACGAGATCGAGGCCGCCATGAAAGGCATGCTGGCTCCCAAGTTCAAGGAAGTGGAGCTGGGCCGTGTGGAGATCCGCATGGTCTACAAGATCACCAACGTGGGTATGGTGGCAGGTTCCTATGTCCAGGAGGGCAGGGTGTCCCGGGGCGCCAAGGTGCGCGTCGTCCGGGATGGAATCGTGGTCCAGGAGGATGTGGTCGCCTCCCTACAGCGCTTTAAGGACTCCGTCAAAGAGGTGGCCGCCGGCTACGAGTGCGGCATCACCTTGGAGAAGTTCAGCGACTTCAAGGAAGGGGACATCTTTGAGTGCTTTGAATTGCAGGAGATCGCAAGATAACGTTTATGTGGCCCTCTCCGCTGTGGCCTGACGGCTGCGGCGGGGAGGGTTCAATGGAGAAAAATATGGCAAGTAACAGAATTGGAAGAATCAACGAGGAGATTCAGCGGGAGCTGTCCGCTCTGATCCGTTCGGTCAAGGACCCCCGGGTGCGGGAGACCATCGTCTCCATCACCGGGGTGGAGACATCTTCGGACCTGCGCTATGCGAAAATTTTCGTCAGCTGCCTGGATAAGTCCAGGAGTCGGGATGTGATGAAGGGGCTGAAATCCGCCTCTGGCTACCTGCGGGGGGAGCTGGGACACAACCTGCGCCTGCGCTATACGCCGGAGCTGCAGTTTGTGGAGGACAACAGCATCGACAAGGGCGCCCATATCTTGGAGCTGCTCCGGGGCCTGGACATCCCGGAGGATGACGAAGAAGAAGGCCCCCGGGAATAAGGGGAGGAAGTTTGATGAGACATATGAACCCGCAGGAGGTAGCCGCCTGGCTGATGGGCCGGGATGATTTCCTGCTGCTGACCCATATTCGCCCGGACGGAGACACCCTTGGCTCCGCAGCGGCCCTGTGCGCGGCGCTGCGGAAGCTGGGAAAGCGGGCCGCGCTGCTGCCCAACAGCGGCGTCACAACCACCTATGCCCCCTATGTGGCCGGCTACTGGGCTGTGGAGGGGGAGACGTTTTCCCGTGTTGTGTCCGTAGACATGGCCACGGAGGGCCTGTTTCCCCCTGAGGCGGAGCCGTACCGGGGGAAGGTGGAGCTGTGCATTGACCACCATCCCTCCAATACCTTCTATGCGGAAAATGTGTGCCTGGAGCCGGGGCGGGCTGCCTGCGGCGAAACCATGTTGGAAATCTGCAAGGCGCTTTGCCCCCTGGACGAGGAAATCGCCAGCCTGCTCTATTTGGCTGTCTCCACGGACTGCGGTTGCTTTGTCTATGGAAACACCACCCCGGAAACCCATCGGGTGGCCGCAGAGCTGATGGAGTATTCCACCCGCTACAAGGAGATCAACAAGCGCTGCTTCCGCACCAAGAGCTTTAAGCGGCTGAAAATGGAGGCCCTGCTGGTGGAGGAAATGGAGCTGTATCAGGACGGCGCCATCGCCGTGGTGCAGGTATCCTGCCAAATGCTCCGGGATGTGGGGGCCACGGAGTCTGACGTCGACGATCTGGCGGCCTTCGCAGGTCAGGTGGAGGGGGTCCACATCTCCGTGACCATCCGGGAGCTGGTAGAGGGAAAGAAGTGCAAGATTTCCCTGCGCACGGATGCTAGCCTGAACGCCACCAAGACCTGCGCCCTGCTGGGAGGCGGCGGCCATGCAGCCGCCTCCGGGGCCACGGTGGAGATGGATTTGCCCCACGCCAAGGAGGCAATCCTGAACGCCATTTACACCATTCAGAGGGAAGCTTGAGGGCCGGTATGCCGAATGGAATTATTGTAATTGATAAGCCCGGGGACTGGACCAGCAATGACGTGGTGGTGAAGCTAAAGCGCCTCCTGGGGGAGCGCCGCGTCGGCCATGCCGGGACGCTGGACCCCATGGCGACGGGGGTCCTCCCGGTCTTCGTGGGCAGGGCGACCCGGGCGGTGGAATTCGCCGCGGAAAGCCAGAAGGAATATATCGCCGGGCTGGAGCTGGGGGTCACCACAGACACTCAGGATTCCACCGGTACCGTGTTGACCACCAACCCCTGTCAGGTGACCCGGTGGGAGCTGGAAGGTGCCCTGGAACAGTTCCGGGGCGATATTTTGCAGGTGCCTCCCATGTATTCCGCCTTGAAGGTGAACGGAAAGCGCCTCTATGACTTGGCCCGGAAGGGCAAGGCGGTGGAGCGCAAGCCCCGGCCCGTCACCATCTACGGCCTGGAGGTCTTGGAACAGACCGGCCAACATACCTGGACCCTGCGCGTTCGATGCTCCAAGGGGACCTACATCCGTACCCTGTGTCATGATATTGGTCAGGCCCTGGGGGTGGGGGGGATGATGACCTCCCTGCGTCGCAGCGCTGCCGCCGGCTTTACCCTGGAGGACGCGGTATCCCTGGAGCAGGTGATCGCCGCCGCCCAGGTAGGGGAGACGGAGAAGCTGCTGCTGCCTGTGGAGGCGTACTTTAAAGACTATCCGGCCTTGATCATCTCCGGGAAGGCGGAGCGGCGCTGCCGCAACGGCAATGACTTTGCCTGCCGGGCGGAGGACGGCCTGTGGCGGGTATACTGCGAAGGCGGAGAATTTTTGATGCTGGGCCAGTGTAAGAATGGCACAATGAAAACGGTCAAGAGTTTTTTTGAGGTTTGATTTCGGTGAAAGAGAAGCAAAAAGTGATTGCGCTGGGTTTTTTTGACGGTGTGCATCGGGGCCACGGGGAGCTGCTGAAGCAGGTCGCCCGGCGGGCGACGGAATTACAGGGGATACCCGCAGCGGTGACCTTTGATATCCACCCTTCGGCGCTGCTCCTTGAAAAGTCGGTGCCCCTGATCAACACCATTCAGGACCGGGCGGGGTTGATGCGACGCTGCTATGGCATTGAGGACGTGGAGATCGCCCATTTTGACCAGAGGATGATGCACCAGCCCTGGCGGGCGTTTATCACGGATTACCTCATCGGGGAACAGAACGCCTGCCATGTGGTGTGCGGCCATGACTTCCACTTTGGCTATCGGGGCGAGGGAAATCCCCAGCGCTTGCGGGAGACCTGCCAGGCCCTGGGCGTGGGCTGCGACGTCATTGGAAAGGTGGAGCTGGAGGGCATTACGGTTTCCTCCACCTATATCCGGGGCCTGATTTCCCGGGGGGAGATGGAGCGGGCCGCGGCATATTTGGGCCACCCCCATGTGCTCACCGGTCGGGTGGTGCATGGCAAGCAGTTGGGCCGCACCATCGGCATCCCCACCGCCAATTTGGAGCTGCCTGGAGAACTGGTGAAGCCCGCCTTCGGGGTCTATGCCACCAAGGCGGTTTTGAAGGACGGCCGCAGCTATCGGGCCGTGACCAACGTGGGCGTGCGCCCCACCATTGACGATGGCGACAGGGTGACTGTGGAGCCTTGGATTCTGGACTTTGACGGCGATTTGTACGGGCAGCCGCTCCGCCTGGAGTTTTACAGCTATCTCCGAGGGGAGCGGAAGTTTGACGGATTGGATGCCCTGGAGGCGGAGATTTTCCGGAACGCAGAGCAGACCAGGGCGTTTTTCGCGTAAGGAAGGGAGCGCAGCATGGGACAGGGAAAGGTGTCCGCCGGGTTCCTCGCTTTGGCCATGGCGGCGGTGGCCATGGGAGCCGCCGGTCTATCTATGACCCAGCGATATGTGAAGCGCAAGGCCCCCAGGGGCAAGGAGTTTCCGGAGGCGGATTGGCTTCGCTCCATGGTGAAGGAACTGGTCTCCGTGAAGAGCCGGGAGGGCCTGGTGCTCCGGGGGGAGGTGCTCCGCCCCAAGAGACCGGACCGGTACTGGGCGATTTGTGTACACGGCTACCGGGAAAACCGGGAGGCTGTGGCGCTCTTTGCCCGGCATTATCTGGAGCAGGGCTTTTCCGTACTACTGCCCGACCTCCGGGGGCACGGGGAAAGCGCCGGGAACTACGCCACCATGGGCGCCCGGGACAGTGAGGATCTGATCCAATGGGCCAGATTCATCCCGGGCAGGGACCCTGACGCGGAGATCCTGATTCACGGGACCAGCATGGGCGCCACCTCGGCGCTGATCGCCACGGGGAGCCGGGAGCTGCCCGGGCAGGTGCGCTGTGTGGTCTCGGATTCTGCGTACAGCAGCTATGTGAAAATGTGCAGACAGGTGGCCCGGCGGTCTCATGTACCCTTCTTCCTGGTGAAACCCGCCTTTTCCCTGACCACCCGTCTGCTGGCGGGCTTTTGGCCGGGGGAAGCGGACCCTGTCCAGGCGGTGAAAAAGTCCAACACGCCCACCCTGTTTATTCACGGGGAGGCGGATACGCTGGTGGCCCCGGGCATGATGCGGAGCCTGTATCAGGCGTGTAGCGCCCCCAAGGACCTGCTCCTGATGGAGGAGAGCGGTCATGTAGGCGCTGTCCTCTGGGATCCTCACCTGTACTGGAACAAGGTGGAGGATTTCCTGAGCCAGCACTGGAACGACAAAGAAAAAGAAATGTGAGGTGGCACGGGATGCCCTTAAAAGTTCAACTCATCGCACATACGCCAAACCCGGAGCAGGTGGTGGCTGCGGCGGCCAAGCTGTGCTATTCCGCCGTGGGGGTTGACCAGCTTATGGCGGATCTGACCCCGGAAAAGAGTGCGAAATTTCTCAAGATGCTGTCCACCATGGGCCATCAAAGCCCCATTGAGCACGCGACCTTTACCTTCGCCATTGAGGGGGTCAGCCGCTCCCTGTTGGCCCAGATCACCCGCCATCGGATCGCATCCTATTCCGTCCAGAGCCAGCGCTATGTGCGCCTGGATGACTTTCAATTTGTGATCCCCCCAGAGGTGGAGGCGGACCCCAAGAGCAAGGAGCGCTTCCTCCGGGCCATGCGGGAGGAGGCTGCCCATTATCTCAGCCTTGCGGAGGCACTCCAGGCCAAGCATAGGGCGGATTTTATGGCCCGGGGCATGGATGAAAAAACCGCTACCAGCAAGGCGGAGAAGAAGGCCAATGAGGACGCCCGCTTCGTGCTGCCCAACGCCTGCGAAACCAAGCTGGTTATGACCATGAATGCCCGCAGCCTGTACAATTTCTTCGCCATTCGCTGCTGCAACCGCGCCCAGTGGGAGATCCGGGCGCTGGCCAAGGAGATGTACCGCCTGGTCTACAGGGTGGCACCCACCCTGTTTGCCAGCGCTGGCCCCTCCTGCGTGGCCACCGGCAATTGCCCGGAGGGGAAAATGACCTGCGGACAGATGCGCCAGGTGCAGGAAGAGTACGCGGCCTTGAAAGCGGAGCTGGAATAAAAGAATAAAAAATGAAAGCTGGATTCCTGATGGTGTGTCAGAAATCCGGCTTTTTACCCTATTTTGTATTATTTTTCAGGCGCGGGGAGGGAATCGTCCTCCCGGACCCAGTCCTCCACATGCACCACCGCGTAGTCGGTGGGGGTCTTGCGGATGATCACCCGCTGAATGCCGGCGTTGATAATCATGCGGCGGCACATGGGACAGGAGGTGGCGTTGCTCATCAGTTCCCGGGTCTTGGCCTCCCGGCCCACCAGATACAGGGTGCCGCCGATGGTTTCCGAGCGGGCCGCAGAGATAATGGCGTTGGCCTCGGCGTGGACAGAACGGCAAAGCTCATAGCGCTCCCCGGCGGGAACCTTCAGGGCCTCCCGGGCGCAGTAGCCCAGGTCAATGCAGTTTTTCCGGCCTCTGGGCGCGCCGTTGTAGCCGGTGGAGATGATCTCATCGTTGCGGACGATGATCGCGCCGTAGCAGCGGCGCAGGCAGGTGGAGCGTTTCAGCACCGTGTCCGCAATGTCCAGGTAGTAATTCACTTTATCCAAACGGGGTTGAACCATAAAAGGTGCCTCCTTGCCAATAAAATTCCAAACTAAGTATAGCCTGTTTTAGGGCGGGCTGCAATTCTTTTTTTGAAATGCAGGCACGGAAATCAATTTTGAGAAAGGACTCTAAGCAGCATATTAGAATCCAGTA
>CAYLVH010000088.1:0-6748 GCA_964387095.1 uncultured Oscillospiraceae bacterium | reverse complement strand
ACCCTGCATCCGGCATAGTCCCTTCTCAATACTATTTTCAAAAAGGAGCATCTTATTATGAATATTACGGAACGCTTTCTGACGTATGCCCGGATGGGCACCCAATCTGATCCCACCACCGGCACCCATCCCAGCACACCCACCCAATTTGAGCTGGCCCGTTATCTGGTGCGTGAGCTGACCCAGCTGGGCTTGGAAAATCCCCACGTGGACGAGCACTGCTATGTCTATGCCTGGCTGCCCGCCACCCCCGGCATGGAATCGATCCCCACCCTGGGGTTGATCTCCCATATGGACACCGCAGACGCCGTTCCCGGCGCGCCGGTGAACCCCAGGATCGTTCACTTTGACGGCTCCCCCATCCGGCTGAATGAGGAGGTCACCCTGGAGCCAAATCCCGCCTATATTGGCCAGGATCTCATCGTCACCGATGGCAACACCCTCCTGGGCGCCGACGACAAGGCGGGCATTGCGGCCATTGTCACCGCCGCGGCCTACTTGCTGGAGCATCCTGAGCTTCCCCATGGGCGCATCGCCATTTGCTTCACCCCGGACGAGGAGATCGGGGAAGGCCCCGTGTTCTTTGACATCCCCGGCTTCGGCGCCAAGACCGCGTACACGGTGGATGGCGGAGAGCTTGGTGAGATCGAGTACGAAAACTTCAATGCCGCAAGCTGCACGGTCTCCGTCCACGGGGTCAACATCCATCCTGGCTCCGCCAAAAACGTCATGAAGAACTCCGTCCTCATAGCAAACGAATTCATCAGCCTGCTGCCCCCGGCGGAAACCCCTGCCCACACCGAGGGCTACGAGGGTTACTTCCACGTGAACCACATCTCCGGCGATGAGAATCTCACCACCCTGCGCCTGATCGTCCGGGAACACGACAGCGAAAAATTCAAGGCCCGCAAGCAGCTGCTGGTGGAGATTGCCCACATTTTGAATTGTAAGTACGGCGACGGCACGGTTGTCCTGGAGCTGAGGGACTCCTATTACAACATGAAGGAAATGATCCTGCCCCACATGTATCTCATTGAAAACGCCAAGGCCTCCATGGCGGCCGCCGGGGTGGAGCCCAGGGTGGTCCCCATCCGGGGCGGCACCGACGGCGCGCGGCTGTCCTTCATGGGTCTGCCCTGCCCCAATCTGTGTACCGGCGGCGCGAACTTCCACTCCCTGCGGGAGTATGTTCCCATCCCTTCCCTGGAAAAAATGGCAGAGGTTCTGGTTAAACTGATTTGCCTCCAGAAGTAAAAATTTGACGCCCACTGCGGATGCAGTGGGCGTCTTTGTATTTATGTTGCCTTAGCCCAGACCAGCGGTCAGGGCCATACTCACAATGGGAATCAGCATGCACAGAACCATAAAACCTGCCACAATCGAGATAAACAGCTTGTGCTTATCCCGCCGTTTGGACTTCTGAGGCCGCTTTTTATTCTGCTTCAACGATAAAGACTCCTTTCCTAGCTTTATACCTTGAGGAACTTCCGGATGGTGCCGGAGCTTCCGCCCACGCCGATAATCAGGCCCGCCACCAGGAACACGATCAGCACATGGGTGCTGACGCTCCGGAAGGAGATGATCTCCAGCAGGGAGAGCCTCCCGGACATATTCACGGCCCGGACAACCAGATAGTAAATCCCCCTGAGCAGGCCAAAGGCGATCCCTGCCCCCAACAGGCCCAGGATTGCCCCCTCGTAAATGAAGGGCCAGCGGATAAAGCGGTTGGTTGCACCGCACATTCTCATAATGGCGATCTCATCCCCCCGGTTAATAGTGGCTAGCTTGATGGTGTTGGACATGATGAACAGGGAGATGAAGAAGAGGATGAGCACCAGGGCGGCGGCCACCACCATGGCGATATTCCGCACGGTGATAAAGCCCTTGGCCACGTCCAGCTCGGCGGAGATATTGGCAATCCCCTCAACCTGGCTCACCTGCTCAATGGTTTCCTCAATCAGTGTCAGATCCTCCACATGGACGGAGAACCGGTCCCGGAAAATGTAGTCCGGCAGATCCGAATACAGGTCATTGTCGTCCAGGCCCTCAATATAATCGGCCTTGGCCTCCTCCTTGGTGATGAATTGAATCTCCGACACGTTATCGATGGCTTCGATCTCACTCCGGAGCGCTTCGGCCTCCTCCTGGCTATAGGACTCGTCCACATAGGCCAGGAATTCGTTCCGGTCCATCAGGTTGTTCAGCGTATTATTCAGATTCAAAACCACCATGGCAAAGCAGCCCATCAGCAGCAGGCAGGCGGTGATAATGCCGATTGCGGCAAAGGACATAAACCTGTGGGCCTTCATCCCCCGCAGGGCCTCCGCTATGTAATAGAAGAAGTGGGCGTGGCGTTTTCGGCGATTTTTCTTGGGCATGTTGCCCTCCAGGCCCATATAAGCCGGGGTATCAATCAAATACTCCTCGGCATTCAGCTTCACCGTCGGCTCCTCCCCAGACTGGGCCGGCGTTTCCTCCTTCTGCTCCTCAGGCGGAGCCTCCTTCCCGGGGGCCGCGGGCTCCTCCGGAGGCGCCGCCTCCCCGGCGGGCGGCTGTTGCTCCGGCTCCTCCGCCGGGATCAGGTGCAGTCTGGCGTCCGAGTCCGTCACCTCCCGCAGGCCCGCCAAAAGCTCATCCACTGTCAGCTCTTGGCCGTCCACCTGAACGGTGACTGGCGTCTCTTCCCCGGGCACTTCCCCAGGGAGCGTCTCAGCCTGCTGGGTGTCAGGCTCCATTATCTCGTTCACCGGTTGTTCCGTCTCAGCGGCTTCCGGCCGGTTTTCCGTGGGCAGAGTTTCTTCCGGCATGGCGGTCTCTTCTGCGTCGATGCGATTGTCTTCCTTATTCATAACCGTAAAAACCTTCCTGTCTGTCGCTGATCAGTTCGCCGTCCTGAATATACACAACTCGTTTTTCAAAACGGTTCACAAGTTCTTTCTCATGGGTCACCACCAAAACCGTGGTGCCCAGCTCATTGATGCGGATCAGCAGCTGCATGATCTCCAGAGAACGGGCCGGGTCCAGGTTGCCGGTGGGTTCATCCGCGATAATCACGGCGGGGTTATTCACCAGGGCGCGGGCGATGGCCACGCGCTGCTGCTCGCCGCCGGAAAGCTCGCTGGGGTGGCGCTTCTCCTTCCCCTCCAGGCCCACCAGCTCCAGCACATAGGGCACCCGCTGGCGGATCTGCCTGCGGCTTGCCCCCACCGCCTTCATCACAAAGGACAGGTTCTGATAAACCGTCTTCTCCTCAATCAGGCGGAAGTCCTGGAAAACCACGCCCAGCGTGGCGCGCAGGTCCGGAATCTCCCGAGGCCTAATGGTATTCAGATTATAGCCGTTGACGATCACCCGGCCCCGGTCCGCTGTAATTTCAGCTGTGATCAGCTTGATGATCGTAGTCTTTCCGGCTCCGGATGGGCCAACCAGGAAGGCAAATTCACCCTCCTCAATGGCGAAGGATACGCCGCTTAGAGCCCGAGTTCCATTGTCGTAATCCTTTTCGATGTCAATAAATCTAATCATAGGTTTTCCTCATCATTACCGAAATCGGCTTTGCGCGATTTCTCTCACAAAGCCGGTTTTCTATTTGCATGTAGCACCGGAGGATGCTCAGGATTTGATGCCGCAGGAGGTCAGATACTTCTTGACCATCAGGGCCACCTTAAAGGTGATTGCGTCATCAAATTCCCGCAGATCCAGGCCGGTCAACTTTTTGATCTTCTCCAAGCGATACACCAGGGTATTTCTGTGGACGAAGAGTTTACGGGCTGTCTCGGAGACGTTCAGATTGTTCTCAAAGAACTTATTGATGGTGAACAGCGTCTCCTGATCCAGGGAGTCAATGGGATTTTTCTTAAACACCTCCTGTAGGAACATTTCACACAGGGTCGTAGGCAGCTGATAAATCAGGCGGCCAATGCCCAGGTTCTCATAATTGATGATGGCCTTCTCGGTTTCAAACACCTTGCCCACATCGATGGCCACCTGCGCCTCCTTATAGGAGCGGGCCAGCTCCCGGAGATGGCCTGCCACGGTGCCAATACCAATGACCACCTTGACGGACAGCTCTTTGGCCACAGCCTCCTCCACTTGGTGCGCGATGCGCAGCAGTTCCTTTCTGTCATAGCCCTCCGCCAACTGCTTCACCAGGACAACATCCGTTTCACTGACAGACAGGACGAAATCCGCGTTCTTGTCGGGGAACAGGCCCTGAATGGTGTTGATCATGGTTACCTCACCGCCGTCCACCTGCCGGATCAGGAACACCACCCGGGGCGCATCCTGAACGAAATGCAGCTCCTTGGCCCGCACATAGATGTCGCCCAGCAGGATATTATCAGAGATAATATTCTTCACAAAGCTGGCCTTATCGTGCTTCTCCTCATAATAGGACTTGGCGCCCTCCAGGGCGACGGCAGCCATATTGCAGACCAGCTTCGCCTCATCATCCTCCCCGTGGACAAACACAGCATAATCGAACTGGGACCCCCAGCTGGAGAGTTGCTTAAACGTCTTGCCATTCTGGCACACGGGATTTCCCATGGCGTTGAGGATCGCCTCCACAGCACCGGGAATCTTTTCTCCAATACTGGAAAGCTCATTACAGGCAATCACAGTTCCTTCTGTATCAATTACGCCGATGGCGCGGTCCGTACAATCCTTCAACTGAAGGACAACGCTTTGAAAAACTCTGCTAGACAATTTCTTCAGCCTCCCATGTTCCCGGGGTTCTATCCCCCCATCAGTTCCCTCTTGCGGTTATACAGCTCTTGAAAAACGAATTCTGTCATTTTTCTGTAACCTTTCTCATTATATCTTTTCTAGGTTGGAATTTCAATAGGCTTTTGAAATTTTTTTGTGAATTTTGACGAATGGATTTTGACAAGTTTCCGTTTTTGCTCCCCTTTTATTTTAAAATTCTCCGAAAATTCCCAATTTCTTCCACTTCCTCCGGAGTCAAAGTTCGAAATTGGCCCTTTTCCAAAGTTTCGTCCAGCTTTAAGCCGCCCATGGAAAGCCGCTTTAAATAGCGCACCGGCTTCTCTCGGGCGGCCAGCATTCGCTTGATCTGATGGAACTTCCCTTCCCGCAGGGTCACAAGGCCCCAATCGCCGCCCCGCTCCAGCAGCAGCTCCAGCTTGGCAGGCAGGCATTCCAGCCCGTCCCCCAGCACCACCCCCGCTTCAAAGGCCTTACAGTCCGTCTGATCCAGCACGCCCTCCACCTGCACCAGGTAGACCTTATCCACATGGTATCTGGGGGACAGCAGCCGGTGGGCCAGCTCCCCGTTGTTGGTCAGCAGGAGCAGCCCTTCAGTGTCCTTATCCAGCCGCCCCACCGGGAACAGCCCCCGCTTCCCCAGCTCCGGGGGCAGCAGATCCAGCACCGTGCTCTGCCGGCGGTCCTCCGTGGCGGAGAGCACCCCCGCAGGTTTATGCAGCATGATATAGGTATATTCCGGGTGGGAAATGGCCTCCCCGTCCACCGTCAGGTCCAGCCCCTCCGTCTCATATTTCTCATCCCCGGAGCGGGCCGGCACGCCGTCCACCTGCACCCGCCCCCGGCGGATCAGTTCCTTTGCCTCCTTGCGGCTCCACCGCCCAGTGTCCGCCAGGAGCTTGTCCAGCCGGAGCTTCGCCATATTTCCCGCCTCCTTAAAAATCCATTGCATTTATTGTAGCATACTTTGTCCCGGCTGAACATACATTTTCTCCACAAGGAGGGACGCGCTATGATGATTGTCACCGCAAAAATTCGCTGGAAAAAATGCTTGATGGCTCTGGCCGCTGTTGTCGCCGTGATTTTGGCCATCATTATCCTGGCGGGGAAGCTGCACACCGGGGAGTCCACCACCACCTTCGGCAACAAGGCCGGCAAGGATAACGAAAGCCGGGTGGCATACCTGAATGATCTGGGCTGGGAGGTGGATCCCACCCCCATCAGCGAAGAGGAAATCCTGATCCCAGAGACCCTGGACGGTGAAACCTATGCCTCCTATCTGGTCTTGCAGGAGGAGGCGGGCTTCGATCTGACCCGCTTTACCGGGAAAACCGTCACCCGCTACACCTACGAGGTGCTCAACTACCCCACCGGGGAGACCGGCATTGTGGCCGGACTGATGGTCTACAAGAGCCAGATCATCGGCGGAGAGATTATGAGCGTAGCACTGGACGGCTTCATCCAGAGCCTGGTATATCCCGAGGAATAATTTCCATCGGTCAAATAGAAACATATCAAAATTTCTGCGTAATCCCTTGAACTTTGGTGCAAAATATAGTAAAATCACTAATAGCCTGCTGGACTGCGATTTCGGGCAAGGCTGCACTAGTCGGGGAGTTAGCGGTGCCCTGTATCTGCAATCCGCTATAGCAGGGATGAATCCCGGCCCCCGGAGCAAAATTGTTTCGTCTGCCCCTGGTAAGCGGCGTTGATGAGCCGGTCCTGTGCAAGGTCATCCCGTGAACCATGTCAGGCGGGGAACCGAGCAGCATTAAGCGGATCCTGGCTTGTGCCACAGGGTAACCGATTTTGAGCTGGCTGCCGGGGTTACGGTTATAATTTTGTATTCAAAGGCCGGTGTGCAGTCTTGCCCGAGGTCGTAGGACGGCTTGATAGGCTTAACGGAATCGCCCTCGGGCGATTTTCTTTTATAGGAAAGGAGCACCCCTGCTTTGTATCAGGCTCTTTACCGAAAATGGCGGCCCCGCACCTTTGACGATGTGGTGGGCCAATCCCACATTACGGA
>CAYLVH010000087.1:0-6767 GCA_964387095.1 uncultured Oscillospiraceae bacterium | reverse complement strand
GTTCCAGCATTTTTCATCACCCAATCTATTTTACCACATATATGTGAAAAAGCCCGGCCTAGGCCAGACTTTTTCGACAGACTGTTTTCTTATTCCTGATTCACTTCTACTACGGTCAAGACTCCCTGATTGACGGTAAACCGTACATTCCAGCCAGCAAAGGTCAGGCCATAGACCCGGCCGCCATCCTTCTGATAGGACGGGCGGGGGTCCTGCTCCAGCACCCCGATCAGGGCGCGCTGCTGCTGGTGGGGAATCCTCCCCAGCAGCGGCCGGGGAAACTCCACCGTCAGCTTTCTCCAGCCATGGGGGTCCGTGAACCCTCCCGTGGCCTCCGGATGGCTGTCCGTATAGGCCAGGTAGGGCTTGATATCATAGATGGGGGTTCCATCCATCAGGTCGGCGCCGGACACCTCCAGCACGGTGCCCAAGCCAGGCTCCTGCCAGACGCCCACCAGCCGGACCGAAGACAGCCCAATGGCATTGGGGCGGAAGGGGGAGCGGGTGGCAAAGACCCCCATCCGCGTATTGCCCCCCAGCCGGGGCGGGCGCACCGTAGGGGACCAGGTCTCCCGCACCGCCCGGGAGAACTGCCAGATCAGCCAAATATGGGAGAAGCCCTCAATGCCCCGCAACGCATCCGGGTTGCGGTACTCCGGTTCAAAGACAATGGTGGCCCGGAGCTCGTCTACCAAGCCGGCTTGCCGGGGCACACCGAACTTGGTGGCGAAATCCGTATGGATGCGTGCAATAATTTTCATGGGCGGGTTTGTTTCCGGGTTCATAGGGAAGCCTCCTAAAGAAATTACCGCTGCGTCTCCGCCTGATACAGTTGTATGAATTCGGCGGCGTCATCAGGCAGCTCATCCATATCATCGTCCCCCACGTCCACATTGGTGACCTTTCTCCGGAAGAGGAGGTCGTACATGACAGGAATAATGTAAAGGGTCATCAACGTACCATAGAGCAGCCCTCCTGCCACAACGATGGCCATGCCGCGGCCCATCTGGCTGCCAGTATCTGTGGAGAAAATCATCATGGTCATGGCGAAAATGGTGGTCAGCGCGGTCATCAGGATGGGGCGCATTCTGGTGCGGCCGGTGGCCACCAACGCATTGATACGGTCCAAGCCACCCAGGCGCAGCTGGTTTACATAATCCACAAACACAATGCCATTATTCACGATAACTCCCACCAGAATGAGGAAGCCAATCAGGCCCATTAGGCTCAGCTGCTCCCGCGCCAGGAGCAGGCCGATCATGCCACCGGTGAAGGCCAGGGGCATGGTAAACAGCACGATAAAGGGGGCCAGCAGGCTCTGGAACTGGGCCACCATCACCAGATATACAAAGAGCACAGCCAAAGCGATCATCTTTATCATCTGGCCCAGCATCTCATAGACCATATCCACCTCGCCACCCAGGGAGATGGTGATGCCCTCAGGGGGCTCATAGTCCTCCAGTGCCGTCAACACCTGGCGGCTGAGCAGAGTGGTATTGTAGCCTTCTTGGGTGGTTGCCGTCACAGACATGGTACGGGTCTGATTTTCCCGGCTGATAGAGGCCACGCCCTGGCCGTAGCTGATGGTGGCAATCTCCCCCAGGGTGATGGTATCCGCCACACTGTTTCCATCCTCGTCGATGGTGGTCACAGCAAATTCATAGTCCAGCAGGTTGTCCAGGTCAATGGGATCATTCTGATTGACAACCGTCACATTCATCTCGGTCTGATCCACTGTCACCGTGGTGGAGGAGGATTCCGTGGTCATAGCGGCGGACAACTCGGAATAGATCTGGGCCACCGTCAGGCCATAGCTCATGGCCTCGTCCTTGTCAATATTCAGCTGAACCACCGTGTCGCCCTCCTCCTGGCCGTTGGAGACATCGGTAAAGCCCTCGATATTTTCCACAATGGCCATGACCTCCTGGCTGGCCAGAACCAGATCATCCAGGTCATTCCCCGTCAGGTCCACAGACAAGCCCGAGCTCACCATGCTGGACATGTCCATGCTGCTGCCGCTGGTGGCCACGACTTCACAATCCACATCGGCGGTGGCCTCTTGAATCCCGCTGCAAACCTGGTCAGCGTCCGCGTCATCCTCCAACATAATGTAGAAAAGATAATTGTCATAATCCCCAGAGGTTCCAACCGAGGTCAGCAGACTTGCCGTGGTGCTGGCAGTTATGCCGCCCACATCAGCAATGCCCTCCACCTCCAGGATACAATCCATCACTTCGTCGGCCCGGGCATAGGCCTCCTCCCGGGTCAGTTCCTCCGGCATGGCAACATTCACCTGCACCTGATTGGAGCCGATATCCGGCAGCAGAACAATCCCCATCCGGGTCACTGCTACCACGGAGCCTGCCAGCAGCACAATGGAAATCAGCAGCGGCACCCACTTATACCGCAGGCAGAAGCGCAGGGAGACCTCGTAGCCGTCCAGCATCTTGTCAAACAGCTTGTGGCTCTTGGGCTCAGAGCGCTTCAGCAGGCCCACGCTCATGGTGGGCACCACCGTCAGCGCAACCACCAGGGAGGCCGTCAGGGAGAAGGCGATGGTCAAGGCCATATCCCCCATCAGCTCCTTGACCAGGCCGTCCGCAAACAGCAGGGGCAGGAACACGCAGATGGTGGTCAGAGTAGAGGCCACAATGGCGCCTGTGACCTGCTTGGTGCCCTGAACGGCGGCCCGTCCTATGGACACCCCACGGGCCCGCAATCGGTAGATGTTCTCCACCACGACCACGGAGTTATCCACCAGCATACCGATTCCCAGGGCAAGGCCGGACAAGGAGATCATATTCAGGGTGATATTGGAGAAGTACATCAGCACGATGGCAAACAGGACCGAAAACGGAATGCTGAACGCCACCACCAGGGTGGGCTTGGCATCCTTCAGGAACAGGATCAGCACGATGACAGCCAGCAAGGCTCCCTCAATGAGATTCTGGAAAATCGAGCTGACAATGAGCTTGATATAGTCGCCCTGATCCATCAGGACGGTGAGATGGAGGCCGGGATAGGTCGCTTCCAACTCCTCAATGGCGCTGTTGCAGACCTTGCTGACTTCGCTGGTGCCGTAGGTGCTGCCCTTGAAGATGGAGAGCACCACCGCATCGTCCCCGTTCATCTTGGCATAGTTGTCCTGGGAGTTGTCGATGACGGTCACATCGGCCACGTCGGAGATGCGCACATCGCCAATGCCGTCCATGGTGCAGAGAAGCATGTTTTCCAGCTCCTCCACGGACTCAAACTCCTCCCCCACCTTCAGCAGCCACTGCTGATCGTCCTCGGCGTCGATGTACCCTGCGGGCATGGAAAAGTTCTGCGCATAAATCAGGGAAGAGAGGGTATCAATATTCAGAAGCGCGTCCAGATTGGCGCTGCTCAGCGCCTCCTCCCGGGCGCTCTCATACTCCTCTAGGGCCGCGTCCATCTGGGTCTGGGCGGCGGCCAGCTGGGCGTCCGCGCTGCCAAAGCCCGCAGCTGCGGAGATGCTCCCGGAGGTGACGTCGGAATAGCTGGCGGAGCCCAGGGCAGACTGATACTGCCTGACAATTTCCTGGGTCACCTGAATTTCCACCGTCAGGTTGGTAATTTCCGTATCAAATTGGTCAATGGTGGTCTTGGCAGTCTGAAGGCCATCCAGGGACTCCTGTAGGCCAGAGGCATATTCCGCAATCCCGCCTACAGTGGTGATCCCCTCCGTCAGCAGGGCGCCAAGCGACAGGCTGATTCCCTCCAGCAGCGTCTCCCCAATCTGCGTCAGAGTCTCCCCCAGCTCCTCCAGGGAGGTATCATCGGGAATCTCCATGGCGGATAGGGCATTATATACAAGGTTCATGGCAGTGACGGAAGCGTTCAGGGTGGAGATGGTTTCATTCAGGCTGTCCACATCCACGCCGTTCTCCTCCAGCTGCTCCACCGCCGCAGCCCGGGCGGTTTGCAGTGCCGCAAGCTGGGCCTGCTGATTGGTCAGCTGGGTCTGGTAGGCGGACAGCTGCGTCAGCGCCTCCGTGGCCGTAGCCAGGCCGCCAGAAATGTCGGACTGACTCTCTTCCAGCTCCCCATGGGCTTCGTCCAGCGCCGTCTGGGCCTCGTCCAGCTGTGCCTTGGCATCCGCCAGCCGGTCAGATACCTGGGTCAGCAGCCGGTCGTTGACGTCATCCACCTTTTGCTGATTCAAATCGATTTCCACCATCTGCTCCACCAGGCCGATATTGGAAATGTTGGCCACGCCGGTCTGGCGCTCCAAATAGGGAATCACCGTCTCCTCCGTGAAATCCGAAACATCATAAATATCCTTGGTATCGTCATCCCAAGAGACCGCCACATACATGGTTGCCACCATGTTCATGCTGATCTCCATAATCGCCGGGGTGCCGCACAGCTCCGGCAGCGACGCCTCCACTGTGTCAATGGCAGAAGAGACCTTCACCATGGCGGAGTCCATATTCATGTCCTCTGTAAATTCCAGCATCACCATGCTGTAATTCTCCGCGCTGGTGGAGGTGACGTTTTCAACCCCGCTAATAGTGCCCAGGGCACCCTCCAGGGGCTGCGTCACCGCGCTCTCCACCTTTTCCGGGCTGGCGCCTGGATAGGTGGTGATCACCATCAGATAGGGCAGGCTGAAATCTGGCAGCAGATCAGTCTGCATGCCGGCCAAGCTGACAAATCCCAGCACCAAAACCATGACAACGGCTACGAGAACCGTAAACGGACGCTTTACGCAAAACTTCGCCATAATGAAAGTCCTTTCAGAAATAATTTATTTGACTTAATGTTTTATGTTAACACAAACAATTCGTCATTTTGTGTCTTTTTTATGAACTGTACCAACTCTTTTTCGCCTTGGGCAGCGGATAAATCCGCCGTGAGAGAACTGACCGCTTCAGGCCGATTTACAATTCCTCCCGGAACTGTTATAATAGTTCAGAAGACTGGTAAGGAGGCAAACCATGTATCAAAGCACTGTTGACAAATCCAGCCCGGCCTATCATCTGAAATCCTATCAGCTGTTCCGGCCCTTTATGGATCTCACCCGTTACGGAACCATGATGCTGGTTCTGCGGGAGCGGGATATCCCCATCGCCGCCGCCCGGCTCAAAGCAGGCATGGACATTGTGGACATCTTTGCCACTGGCCCCTCCCCGGAAAACACCCAAATCCTAAACATCCACACCCTGCGCAAGGGAGATCACACCGTGGAGCTGACCCACACATATCATTACTGGGCGCAGCCCGCCGAGCTTCGGGAGTTCCTCAAGGAGCAGTATCATCTGTCTGTTCCCAAGCTCAGCCACTCCAAAAAGGAAAACGGCCTCCTGACCTGCGTGGAGTTGGACGGCAACCATGAATGCTATCTGCCCAACCGCTATGTGATCCGCACCTTCAAGCTGTTCCCCAGGGAATCCCACCGCTGCCCCGAGGAAACCGCCGCCAACGCCGCCAACACGGTGGTGGCGACAGGGGAGCATAAAAAAAACTCCGCCTGCGCCTACTGTCTGGCGGAGAAGCTAAATTTGAACCTGTAAAATTATTGCAGCACGCACCTGGCTTCCAGTGCGTGCTGCTCTTCTATCCGATTTTCAATTTACCGGAATTTGCCGGTCCCCAATCTGGATATAGTCCAGATCAGCCAAGTTCACCGGCTCCGCCCAAAGTCAGCTCCGGGTTTCATGCCGGGAACCATCCTGGTTCTCACTGAATTCCCCCGGTCCTGACTGGCCGTAATCATGGTTCCATCCTTCAGCACCGCATAGATATCTCCATTGGAAAACGCGCAGCCAACCTCCTCCGATATATCCACATAATCATAGGTCAAGCACAGGGTTAGAGGGGTGGTGATGCATGCTTGCAGCTGAAATGTGCAGCTGTACTCTGTAATCTCGCTGGCACGGCCCGTATCACTGGAAAGATCCCGCACCTGCCGCGCAATACTGTATTGCCTCACCACTGCCAGATCAGAAACCTCCGGCTCCAAAACCTCCGCCAGCTCCACGTCCCCCAGGGACACTTCCCAGGTCCCTTCGATGGTCTTTCGGAAATATGGTCTTTCGGAAATCGTAGGTGTTGGCATCCCCGTCGTAAATGCGGATATTCTCCAAGTACAGGTAGTCCCCAAGGGGCGGAAGCATCTCCCGTCCCCGGAACAAATGGGTGGCCACCATGGCCGCTGGAATGTGCAGAATTCCAGCGATCTCCTTGGTGGAATACCCTTCATAATAATAGGGGTAGATCGCCGGTCTGTATTTTCAGGGCAGCTCCATGGTCATGTAAAACAGCTCGCTGTGTTCCGGCGTGGAGAAGGACAGCGTTTCAGCATAAACGTCCAGCGGCTCCACTTTTCTCCAGGGGGACAGCAGGCGCTTTTTGCAGCAGTTGATGGTCACCCTCAGCAGCCAGTTCTTGCGATGGACCTCGCTTTCAAAGGGCTCCCTCCGCTGGTACAGCTTGACCAGCACGTCCTGGGTTATATCATCCGCATCAGCCTGGCTTTTCATATAGTTAAACGGCACCCTGAAAATCATATCCATATATTCCTTTACCCAGGCGGTAAATTGCTCATCTTGATTCATGGTAAACTTCCTTTTGACGGTACTTAAAGGCGCTTTCATCAGGAATATCCTTTTGGAGGGCAAATCATTTCAATTTCTGGAAAAAAATATATAAAAAAGACACCGCACATTTCTGTGCGATGTCTTAAATCATGTTGGCACTACCGATCTTCCCGGGCCGTCGCCAGCCAAGTATTGTAGGCGCAA
>CAYLVH010000086.1:0-6803 GCA_964387095.1 uncultured Oscillospiraceae bacterium | reverse complement strand
TGCCCGGGACTAAGCGGGGCTTTACAATTCGGGCCGGACGTTATAATATATCTAATGTATCTATTGTGTGTCACGACTTGGAAAGGAACAGGATGATAGATTTACATACGCATATTCTGCCGGGAATTGACGACGGCTCCCCTTCGATGGAGGCCTCTTTGGCCATGGCGGAGCTGGCCCTGGAGGGCGGAGTGGGGACAATCGTTGCAACTCCCCACAGCAATCAGATGGGGCGGTTTGAAAACTTTTATTCCAACGCACTCTTCGGCCTGTACCAGGCGGTTAAAGAGGAACTGGCAGAGGAAGCGCTTCCGCTGAACCTGCATCTGGGCATGGAGATTATGGCTTCGGAGGACATGGGCGATAGGATCCGGAGAGGGGAGCTGATTAGCCTGAATCACTCCCGGTACTATCTGGTGGAGTTTGTCTTTGATGAGATCCCGGAGCGGATAGAAGATTACCTGGAGAAGATTTTTCAGGCGAAGGGCGTTCCGCTGATCGCCCACCCGGAGCGGTACTACTGCGTGCAGGATTACCCGGAGCTTGTTTATGATTGGCTGAGGATGGGTTGTTATACCCAGATCAATAAGGGCAGCCTGTTTGGAAAATTTGGCCGCCATGCGGCCGGAGCAGCGCAAGAGCTGCTGGAAAATGACCTGGTCACCTGCGTGGCCAGCGATGCCCACAGCCCCTATGCCCGGACCACTTATATGGCAGACACCCGGGATTATCTGGAGGAGCAGTATGGCGAAGAGAGAATGTACCGGTTGACAAAGGGAAATCCCCTTAGAATCCTTTCAAACCGGACCATTCCCGCCCACGGACGGATGCCGGAACGGCGGAGCCGCTTCTTTTAATTGCCGAAGTGCGAAGTTTGGAGGAAGATATGAGAAAGACCAGGATCTTTAGTGTGGTGGTGTTTGTGCTGGCGGTGGTACTGTATGTGCTGTTTCAGTACCGGCAGCAAATTGCGGCAGATAATACCGGACCCACCATCAGCATGGATGAAACCAGCGTAACGATCTCCGTGGAGGATGGAGAGGATGCAATGCTGGCGGGGGTCACCGCTGTGGACCAGGAGGACGGAGATGTCTCCGACAGTCTGCTGGTGGAGACGGTCAGCGATTTCATTGCTGAGAATACCTGCCGGATTACCATTGCGGCCTTTGATTCCGCGGGCAATGTGACCAAGGCAACCCGGGAGATTGTATATAGTGACTACATCCCCACGAGGTTTGAGCTCTCAACTCCCCTGCGGTTTGCTGTGGGGTCGGATGAGATTCTGAGTGTGGTGTCGGCCTATGATGTGCTGGATGGCGATTTGTCCGAACATGTGAAGGTTACCGCTGAGGCCAATCTTTCTACGGCAGAGGCCGGGGATTATCAAGTGGAGTTCTCGGTGATGAACAGTGCCGGGGAGGTCTCCACGCTGGAGGCCACGGCGACCTTGTATGATACCTCCCGGGAGCGCAATTGTCCCCAGATCCTGCTCACCGATTACCTGGTTTATGTGAAAACCGGGGAAGCGCTGAGTCCTTGGGATTATGTCAAGGAAATCGACGTGGGGAATCTGATATATGAGAAAACCGCCTCTGGTGATTTGGAATGCGCCCAGGAGGAAGATGCCGCCATTTCTCCCGGCGAGGTTTCCATCTCGGACAATGTGGATTATAATACTCCGGGTACCTATGAGATCACATACAGCTATACCAACGACATCTATGAAGGCTCGGTGCGCATGATCGTGATCGTGGAAAATTGAGAGGGCTGGGAAGATGAATAGACAACTGGGCAATCAAATCGATCTGATCAGCATCGTAAAGGATGTCTTAAAGCAGTGGTGGGTGATTTTGTTGCTGGCCATTTCCGCCAGCCTGTTTGCGAATATCTGGGTGACCGCCAATTATACCCCTGTCTACACCACAAAAACCACCTTTATCGTGACGACAAAGAACATAAACAGCAGCATTTATCAGAATTTGTCCTCTGCAAGGGACTTGGCCACCCGCTTTGCACAGGTGCTGGACAGCACGCTGCTGAAAAAGAAGGTGGCCGAGGATCTGGGCCTGTCCTCCTTCTCGGCGACAACAGCAGTGAGCCAGGTGGAAGAGACCAATATGGTGGAGCTGCAGGTGTCCGCAGGCTCCCCGATGGAGGCCTACCAGGTCATCAACTCCATCATGGAGAATTATGATCAGGTTTCCGATTATGTGGTGGGGGATGTGATTCTGGAGGTGATCCAGGATCCCTCCATTCCCATGGCGCCCTCCAACGGGCTGAACACCAAAAAACCTATGGTCCGCAGCTTCCGGATTGCGGCGGTCATCGTGATGGCATATTTGGTCTGGATGTCCTATATGCGGGATACGGTGAAAAATGAGAGTCAACTTGCCGCCAAGGTAGACACCCGGTCCCTGGGGACGATTTACCGTGAGCGTAAGACCATGAACCTGCTTGCCGGCAAAAGAAAGCGATCTGCGATCTCCATGCTGATTCAGAATCCCATGCGGAGCTTTCAGTTTGTGGAGTCCAACAAGATGGTGGCCTCCAGAGTCCGAAGTCACATGGACCGGAACCAGTTCAAGGTGCTGCTGCTCACCAGCGTGGCGGAGAATGAGGGCAAATCCACTGTGGCGGCAAACCTCGCCTTGGCGCTTGCCCTGGAGGGCAAGCGGGTCCTGCTGGCGGACCTGGACCTCCGGAAGCCTTCTCAGTATAAAATCTTCCAGCCCTCCAGGGAACAGCGGATTGACCTGCCTAAGGCCCTGAAATGGGACCTGCCGGCGGAGGATTACGGACAACGGTACAAAAAGACGGGGCTTTATACAATGTTTAACAGCGTGGCGGTGAGTACGACAGATGCCCTGCTGGGGACGCCGAAGCTGAAGGAAGTCCTTGACGCATGGCGGGAGCGGGTGGACTACATCATTCTGGATACCGCGCCGCTGGCCTTGGTGTCTGATACCGAGGACCTGGTCAAGCTCGCGGATGGGGTTGTGCTGGTGATTCGGGAGGACGCTGTACTTGCCCGGAGCATCAATGACGCCCTTGACGACTTAAACAGCGTTGGCGGCAAGGTGCTTGGCTGCATCTTCAATTATGCCATCAAGCGGAGAAGCGGCGCGGCCGGATATTATGGTTATTCTGGAAGATATGGAGGTCATTATGGAACAAGAAAGAACTAATCTTTCGGAAGAACAGCAAAAAATTGACCTGACCGCCCTTCTGGACGACCTGTGGCGAGGGTTCAAAAAGCTCTGGTGGTGCTGCCTGATTTTGATTGCCCTGTGTACGGCCCTGTTTTATATCCGAGAAATGCGCAGTTATACCCCTGTGTATCAGGCCTATTCTACCTTTGTCGTGAGTACCAAGAATGTCTACGGATATAGCGAAAGCTATTACAGTCAGGCCACGGCAACCCAGATGAGCACAACCTTCCCCTATATCCTGACCAGCAGCGCGCTGAGTCAGCTGGTGGCGAATGACCTGGGTTATACCAGTGTCCCGGCTACAATCACGGCAGAAGCAATGGAGGATTCGGCGCTCTTTACCATCCGGGTCACCGCTTCGGACCCGCAGCTTGCCTATGATGTACTCCAGTCGGTGATTGCGAATTATCCCGTTGTGGCTGAATACATCATCGGAGATACCGAGCTGACGCCCATGGATGAAAGCGGCGTGCCGGAAAGCCCCACGAATCAGCCCAATCCCATGGGCGCCGCCAAGCGGGGATTTGCGATTGGTGTTGGCATCTCTCTGGCGGTGCTGCTGTTCTACGCCCTGACCCGGAACACGGTGCGCAGGGAAGAGGATCTCAAGGCCCGGCTCAGCGTTCCCTATCTGGGCAGCATCCCGGAAATTAAGGTGAAGGCCCGAAGCAACCGGAACCGGTCTCAGATTTTGCTGGACGGGAAAAATGGGAATATGCTGGGGGAGAGTATCCGCATCATTCGAAACCGGCTCCTCCAGAATGCGGAGAAGGAGGGCGCCAAGAGCATCCTTGTCACCAGTGCGTCGGCGGGCGAGGGCAAGTCAACGGTTGCGGTCAACCTGGCCATTGCCCTGGCAAAGAAGAAAAAGCGCGTGATCCTGGTGGATGGGGACCTGAGAAATCCCTCTGTGGCGGCAATTATGGGTCTGCCGCAAAAGGATTCCGGCCTTGAAGACGTGCTGAATGAGGGGGAGATTCACATCAAGTATTTTCAGCATTACAAGAATATGAGCCTGCTGGTGCTGACGGGAACCAGGTCCGGACTCCCTGAGAAGGGCGGCCTGAAGCAGGAAAAGATCCGACTGCTGATGCAGCAGCTGGAGAAGCATTGTGACTATGTGATTGTGGACACCCCTCCCTGCGGATTGATGTCTGATGCGTCCCAGTTTGCCCGCTGTGTGGACGGCGCTGTTTTTGTGGTGCGTCAGGACTATTCCAGGATTGACCGCATCTTACTGTCAATTGAGCTTCTGACGGAGACAGGGGTTCCGCTGCTGGGTTGCCTCATCAACAATGCCAAGAACGGCATCACCAGCCGTGATTATGGGTATGGATATGGCTATGGTTACGGCTATGGAGGCTACGGAAGCGGGAAATATGGATATGGCTACGGAGAAAAGCGGGCCAAAAAACAGCAATAGTCTGCCTCTGAGAACTTGAAATGAGGGTATCGAACAATCAACTGCCGCCTCCCTTGCCCCCGGTGATTCTGGCCGGGGTCAGGGAGCACAGCAAAGCCGAAATAGTCCGCTATGGGAAACCATGGCGGACTATCCGTGCACCGCTAAGATGGCTGGCCTGGGTGGCGGCATTGGGGATACCGGCTTCATTGAAAACTGCGGCTCGGCGGCTGAAGGCGTGCTGTACTCTGCCCCCCGGATCCCCTCCTATGGCGGCGCCACGGAAGAGGCTGTAAATTGAAAAATCAATGAAATTGCCGGCACTCACCTTAAAACGGGCAGGTGCCGGCTTTTTATGCCCGGTTCCTCCCGGTGTGGGAAATCCCGAACAGAGAGGGGCGATGAAGGATGGGCAAAGAGGAAAAATAAAACTTAACAAAAAATTAATGGAAAAATCACTTAGTCGGTGTTATAATGTAACAATCGATAAATAATTTGTTAATTCGACGGTGAAAATAATCCTGCATATAGCTGTTGCCCACAGCTTTTTAGAGATTGGTTGTGAATATATTGGCAAAGAAAGAGAAAAATGAATATCAGCCCACCAGGGAGGTTGTAAACGATAAAAAGCCGCATAAAAAGGGGAAAATCGCCTTGTTGGTCATCGTCTGCACCCTGGCGGTGCTTGTGGCCGCAGCTGCGGGGGCGAGCGCTTATATCCTCAATGACGGCGGCGCATTTGATGAAACCCGCTTCTTTAAAAATACCTACCTGAATGAAGTCGACTGCAGCGGGATGACGGTGGAGGAGGCCTATGACGCCATCACCGTGAAAGTGGAAGAAGAATACGTTCTGAATATTGTGGAACGCGGCGGTCAAGAGAGCATCACCGGCCAAGAGATTAGCCTGGCAGAACGTCCGGATACGGAAGCCATTCAGGCGGTTCTGGATAACCAGAACGCCAACAAGCTGTCTTTGCTCCGGCAGTATTTCCGGCGTTCAGATTCTTCCATTAGCCTGATCCGCAGCTACGATCAGGAGCAGGCCGACGCCTGCATCGATGCGCTGACCTGCCTGGACACCAGCCAGATGATTGCTCCGGTGGATTCCGAGCTTGTAAAGGGCGAGACAGATTTCTACATCACGGAATCGGTGGAGGGCACGACCCTGGATGTGGAGGCAGCCCGGGAGCTGATTGTGACCGCCCTGGAAAACGGGGATGAAACGGTGGACCTGGTGAACGCAGGCGTTTATTCTGGCCCCACAGTCACCGAGGACGATGAAAACCTGAACGCGCAGCTGGCGCAGATCCAGACCTTCACCAAGGCCTCCATCACCTATGACTTCTCTGACCGCACCTATACCTGCGATGGCAGCGTGATTGTAAATTGGTTGGTGCAGGATGAGGATGGCAATTGGGATTTGGATGAGGACCAGGTTTACGCCTGGGTGGACCAGATGGGCAATGAGACGGACACCTACGGCGTGCCCCACACTTTTGTCACCCATGACGGCGACACAGTGACCCTGCCCAATGGCAACTATGGCTGGAAATTGTACCGGGATACCACCACCGCAGAGCTGATTGAAAAAATTCGCGCCGGTTCGGTGGAGACAACCGAACCCAATTACTACCATTATGGCGTGTCCCGGGCCACCAATGATATCGGCTCCACCTACGTGGAGATAGATATCACCCATCAGAAGGTCTATCTCTATGTCAACGGCGAATGCATCCTGGAAAGCGATTGCGTGACCGGAACGGCCAATGACAGTGAGCGCGCAACGCCTTCCTATGGTGTTTGGGCGATCTCCTATAAGCAGAGCCCTGCCACCCTGGGCACCCTGGAGACAAATGGCTACGAGGAGCCGGTGACCTACTGGATCCCCTTTAACGGAAATGTAGGGCTCCACGATGCCGACGGCTGGCGCTCCACCTATGGCGGCTCCATCTATAAGACCGATGGCTCCCACGGCTGTGTGAATCTCCCGCTGTCTGCGGCAAAGACCATTTATGAAAATGTCAAGCCCGGATATCCGGTGATTGTTTACGGGTCTTAAAATGTAAAACCGGTGCAGTTTTTGCTGCGCCGGTTTTTTTGTTTAAAAAATTTGACATACGGGGAAAACTGTGATAACCTAAGGCAACACCGCAGAACACGCAAAAGAAAAAGCCCTGCGGGAAGATTCCA
>CAYLVH010000085.1:0-7093 GCA_964387095.1 uncultured Oscillospiraceae bacterium | reverse complement strand
CGGAGATGGAGAAGAAGGGGACGTTGGCCTCCCCGGCGACCGCCTTGGCCAGCAGGGTTTTACCGGTGCCGGGGGAGCCGACCAGCAGCGCGCCCTTGGGGAGCTTTGCGCCGATTGCGGTGTATCTGCTGGGATTGTGGAGGAAATCGATGATTTCCTCCAGGGACTCCTTGGCCTCATCCTGACCGGCGACATCCTTGAAGGTGACGCCAGTGGACTTTTTCACGTCGTACAGCTTGGCGTTGGACTTGCCCATGCCGCCCATACCGCCCATGCCGCCCATTTTAGAGCCCATGACCCGGAAGAGCAGGAAGAGCAACGCCATCATAATGAGAACGGGCAGCACATAAGATGCAAAGAAAGTGATGATGGGGGAGGCTGCGGGGGTATAGGGCGTGCCATAAGTTACCCCATGGGCCTCAAAGAGCAGCGCCAGATCCGGATAGCTCACCGGCGCGGTGATAATGGTGGTGTTCTCCCTGGGGACAATGGTGGAGCCATTTTCGGCGGCCTCAGCCTCCTTGGCTTCCAGCCAGGCCTCCATGCCTTCCTCTGTCAGGATGACGGTGTAACAGCCGCTTTCCAGTATAACAGATTCCACCTGGTCGTTTTCCACCAACTGGATAAACTCGCTGAACTGAATTTCCGTGGTGGAGGTGGTGGAGTAGAGGGAGGAGAAAAAATAGCGCATCATCATGGTCAGGATAACGGCCCAGACCAAAATCCAGATGAGATTTGTATATTTCTTCCATCCTTTTGGGTTGTTTCCCTTGTTGTTGGGTTTCAAGACGGGATCCTCCTGTATATAAGGCTATGTATCACGAGAAAATTATCGTATACTATCATTTAATATATCATATACGGCGCGTAAAAACAAGAAAGGGGATGGGGAATTACAGTGAACTTTTTGTAAATTTCGGGACGGATCGAAATTCTTCCTTTTGTCTGCCGGGCTTCTGTGTTATAATGACGTTGTATGGGAATGATCTTTGGGCAAGGAAGGAACTAAAATAGATTATGAAAGAAAAGGAATACCGCAGGTCCACCCGTTCCAAGGCGGAGCAGGAGGCCAGAGCAGATGGCATCATCGAGGGCAGGAATGCCGTTATGGAGGCCCTCCGCGCAGGCACCAATATAGATAAGATTTATATTTTGAAGGGGGAGACCGACGCCACACTCGGCCATATCGCCTCCGGCGCCCGGGATAAGGGCATTGTTGTGGTGGACGCAGACAAGCGCAAGCTGGACAATATGAGCCGCACCCACTCCCATCAGGGGGTCATTGCGGTGGCGGCTGTGCGGGAGTACGTGACGGTGGAGGAGATCCTCCGGGGCGCCCGGGACAAGGGGGAACAGCCCCTGATCCTCATCTGCGACGAACTCAGCGATCCCCACAACCTGGGCGCGGTGATCCGCACAGCGGAATGCGCAGGCGCCCACGGCGTGATTATTCCCAAGCGCCGTTCCGCAGGACTGACCGCCATTGTGGCCAAAACCTCTGCGGGCGCGGTGAGCTACGTGCCCGTGGCCCGGGTGTCGAACCTGCCCCGCACGATTAAGGAGCTGCAAAAGGCGGGCGTCTGGATCTTTGGCACGGCGGCTGATGGGGACACCACCCTGTATCAGGCGGATCTGAAAGGCCCGTCGGCCATTGTGATCGGCTCGGAAGGGGACGGAATGGGCCGTCTTGTGGGGGAGTGTTGCGATTTCAAAGTCAGTGTTCCCATGAAGGGAAAGCTCAATTCACTGAATGCCTCGGCTGCTGCGGCGATTTTGCTCTATGAGGCGGTCAGGCAGAGACTGGAGTAAGACTGAATTAGAGGATATCACATGGAACCAAAATTTTTAAAAGAAGATAAGGATATGGAGGACCTGCTGAATCTGGATGAGTTTCCGGAGGAGGACGAACTGCCCCTGCCGGACGGAGACTGGGACGGCCAGGTGGCCGGCGGGGACTCCCATGGGAGGGACGGTTTGGAGGAGGAACCGGAGACGTCCCGGGAGGAGGAAGCGGAGCCTGCTCCCCACCAGGAGATGAAAATGGTGGGCTTGGTCTACAGGAAGCAGCCGGGCAAGCCTGCCCAGGTGACGGTGATGGAGGCCCCTGTGGAGCTGGAGAAACCGGAGCCCCGGGAAGCGGAAGATCGGGACGAACGTCCGGTGACCGGCCCGGAGACCAGGAAAGTTGAGCCGGAAGTCCGGGCCGGCGAGGAAAGCGAAGACCAGGGCCTGGAGGAGGACGAAGCGGAGGAGGCTGACGGGGACGACAGCCCGGAAGCTGCCCGAGCCAAGAGAAACGGCCGGTTGGGGCGGCTGTTTAGCAGAATAGACCGGGACGAGGAAGGGGTTCGGCCCCGGGCGTTCACCGGCCCCCGTCCTGTCCTGATGGAGGAAGAGAGCTGGGATGAGGAGGAAACCGGAGGCTTCTTCCGGCGCCGGAGGAATGGGGAGGAAAGGCCGGAGGTGAAAAAGGCCCCCCTGGCGGATATTCCGGCCAAGCGGCTGATGACCATCTACGGAAACGGCCTTGTCAGCCTGAAACGGCATATCATTGCGGCGTTTCTCGTCCTCATTCTGCTGGCCTATGTCAACCTGGCGGATTCGCTCAACCTGCCCATCCTCTCGTTCTTCTGGGATGACCAGATGGCTGCGGCCCTGGGGCTGGAGCTTCTGGGGGTCATTTTGGTCCTGCTGCTGAGGCCGTTTATCGACGGGTTCCGGGATCTGTTTCAGGGAGAAGCGGGGATGCATACGCTGGTCTCCGCGGCGGTGCTGATGACCATTTTGGACAGCGTGGCCTATATCATTGCGGACCGGGAAGGCCCGTTGCCCTGCGCGGCGGCGGCGGGATTGGCCCTTTGCTGCTCCGCCTGGGGACAGTATCTCAATCTGGGGGGGCAGCGCCTGAGCTGCCGCACCGCAGCCATAACAGAACATCCCAGCCAGTTGTTCCGCCGGCAGGAGGAGGGGGTGCGCACCGCTGTCCTGCAGAAAAATGAAGGGGACGGCGCAGGCTTTGGCAGTCAGATCCAGGAGGCGGATGGGGTACGCCGCATGACCCGGCCTGTGGCGCTGGTGGCCCTGGTGGCCTGTGTTGCCCTTGCCGTGGTGGCCGCTGTCAGCAGCGGCCGGAAGGACTTGATCCTCTGGGACGCGTCCGTGATCTTCACCATGGCGGCGCCGCTGTCCGCCACCATCGCCTACGGCATTCCCTATCATAAGATTGCCGAGCGCTTGAACCGCAGCGGTGCGGCCATTGCCGGCTGGGACGGCGTTAAGGAGCTCAGCGGCAGCAGCCAAGTGGTGGTGACGGACAGCGATCTGTTCCCCACCGGGATGGTGTCCTGCAACGGCCTGAAAACCTACGGAAACATCCGGGAAGCTGTGGTGGTGGGCTATGCCGCGACCTTGATCCGGGAAGCGCACTGCGGCCTGGAGCAGAGCTTTGCGAACTTGGTCTACACCCAGGGCGCCCAATATTGGACGGATGCCCTGCACAAGTTTGAGATTTTTGAGGGCGGCGGCTATGGCGGCTATATCGGCAAGGACTATGTGTTGGTGGGGACCGGGGACTTCATGGAAATGATGGATGTGGAGCTGCCCTCTGAAATCAGCGTAAAGACGGCGGCATTCTGCGCCGTCAACGGCGTTTTGGCCATGCAGTTCGTGCTGATTTATAAGATGCCCGGCTATGTGGAGCCCTCCCTGAAAACCATGCTGCGCTACAAGCTCAAGCCGGTGATGGCCATGCGGGACTTCAACTTGTCGGCGGTCCTGCTGGACAGCATCTATGATTTGCCCATCCAAAAGACGGAGTTCCCGGACATGGATACCCGTCTAGCGCTTACCAGCCAGCAGCTTCCGGAGGAGGCGGCCCTGGGGGCGCTGCTGGGCCGTGAGGGCCTGGACGCCCACTGCGATACCGTTTTGGGCGCCAAACGGCTGTATAAGGCTGCCAAACGGAACGGCCATTGGCTGATTGCGGCCTCCGTTGTGGGGATGCTGCTGGGCTTCTACCTGACCTACTCCCTGGCCTTTGTGGCCTTGCAGCCGAGGAATCTCCTGATCTTCCTGATCCTGTGGACCGTGCCTGCGCTGCTAAATGGTTATCAGGTGGATCGATACTGAGTATTTAATTTAAAGGAGAGAAAAACCATGGACTTGTTGCAGATCATGCTGAACCGAAGAAGCGTGAGGACCTATTTGGAGGAACCCGTTCCCGAGGAAAAGCTGGAGCTGGTGCTGAAGGCGGGCCTGACCTCTGCCTCCGGGCGGAACCGGAAGCCCTGGGAATTTGTGGTGGTCCGGGACCGGGAGACTTTGAATCGGCTGTCCCGCTGCAGAACGGCGGGGGCCCGGATGCTGGAAAAGGCGGGCTGCGCCATTGTGGTGCTGGCCGACCCGGAGAAGACGGATGTCTGGACAGAGGATTGTTCCATTGCCATGGCCAATATGCACCTGATGGCGGACTATGTCGGATTGGGCAGCTGCTGGATTCAGGGGCGGCTGAGAGACGCGCCGGGGGGCGGGAGCACCGAGGCCTATGTAAAGGAGCTGCTGAAGGTTCCCCGGGGCTATGTGCTGGAGGCAATCCTGTCCCTGGGCGTCATTGAGGAGCATCCGGAGGCCCATGGGGAGGCGGATTTGCCCGGGGAGAAGGTTCACCTGGAGAGGTTTTAAAAATTCTTTGGTATTTAACACTTTTGTAATAAAATCCGCTAAGATTTGTAACAAACGTGCTCTATAATAAAATCATCCAGTGCAAGCAAGAACTTTTTCATTTTATCCTCTCTTCGAAGAAGCCGGAACTAATTTCCCGTTAGTTCCGGCTTTTTCATGCCTTTTTTCTGTCTCTAATTATATGGCTTAGTCCGTGAATTTACTAGAAAGGCTTTTATTCAGATGGAAATAAATGGAAATTTTGTCAAAATTTGTCACCTAAAGAATGCGGATCGAAAATTAGCTGAATTTGTGGCTTTTGCGGTTGATATTTGGCTACAAATCGAATATAATGTGTGTGGTGCCCGGGTTGCTGTTGTGGCCGGGGGCAAAAAATGTATTACTTAAAAAAGGCTGACTTGCAAATTGAATTAGAAATATCTGTGCATGGATGAAAAAGATTGACGAAGAGAGAGGAAAAGGAGGCATGGATAAGGTTTTGAAACATAGAAAGTGGCAACTGACAAGGAAGGGAATCTTGATTTTCCTGGATATTGTGTTGATTATAGCCAGTATGATCGGCGCGCTGTGGTTTCGCTTTGACTTCCGGTTCGGCCGTATTGACCCAACTTTTTTGATGTCTGCCGCCAAGTATATGCCCGTTAATGTGGCTTGTACGCTGATTCTGTTTATGCTGTTTCGCTTGTACAGCATCCTGTGGCAGTTTGCCAGCATCATAGAGGTGCGCAATGTGGTTATGGCAGTGACCCTGTCCGCCCTGCTGCAATTTGCGGGGATGCATCTCCTGCACTGGAATATGCCCAGAAGTTATTATTTTCTCTATCTGGTGATTTTGCTGGCGTGTACAGCGGTGAGCCGCTATTTCTACCGGATTATGCCAAGCAAAAAGATCAAAGCACTGATGGGGGACGAGGATGTTCTCCAGACGATGATTGTGGGGGCGGGAAAGGCCGGCGATATTCTCATTGGAGAAATTGTCCGCAGCAATTCTGTGCAAAGGAAGATCGCCTGCATTGTCGATGATGATCCCGGAAAGATTGGTACATATTTGCATGGGATTCCGGTTACGGGAAGCAGCCGGCAAATTCCCGAGTTGGCACAGCAGTTCCAAGTAAATGAAATTATTATCGCAATCCCGTCGGTTTCTTCTGATGACAGGAAGAGGCTGCTGAATATCTGCCAGCAGACAGGGTGCAAAGTGCTGATTCTCCCCGGCATTTATCAGATTATCAACGGCACGGTCAGCGTGTCCATGCTCCACGAGGTGGAGATCAACGACCTTCTGGGCAGGGAGCCTGTGGATCTCCGCACGGAATCCGTCATGGGCTATGTCAGAGGAAAAACCATCCTGGTCACCGGGGGCGGCGGTTCCATCGGCAGCGAGATCTGCCGGCAGATCGCCCTGCATGATCCGAAGCAGCTGATTATTTTTGATATCTATGAAAACAGCGCTTATGCTATTCAAATTGAGTTAAAAAGGAATTATCCAAACCTGAATTTGGAGATTCTGATTGGCTCTGTTCGCAATAAGAACCGGGTGAACGATGTCTTTGAACGGTTCCGCCCGGACCTGGTCTTTCACGCGGCGGCCCATAAGCATGTGCCGCTGATGGAGGACAGCCCCAACGAGGCGGTCAAGAACAACGTATTGGGCACCTGGGTGGTGGCTCAGGCCGCGGACCGCTATCAGGCGCAGAAGATGGTGCTCATCTCCACGGACAAGGCGGTCCGGCCTACCAATATTATGGGCGCTTCCAAGCGGATCTGTGAGCTGATTATCCAGAGCTTTTCCCAGACCTCCAAAACGGAATTTGCTGCCGTGCGCTTCGGCAATGTCTTGGGCAGCAACGGCAGTGTTGTGCCCCTGTTCAAGGAGCAGATCGCCAAGGGCGGGCCTGTGACCGTGACCCATCCGGATATTATCCGTTACTTTATGACCATCCCTGAGGCGGTGAACCTGGTCCTACAGTGCGGCGCGTTGGCAAATGGCGGGGAAATTTTTATCCTGGATATGGGCGAACCGGTGAAAATCCTGGACCTGGCCAAGAATATGATCCGACTGTCCGGCCTGGAGCCTGACCGGGATATCAAGATTGAGTTTACCGGCCTGCGCCCCGGCGAAAAGCTGTATGAAGAGCTGCTGATCAGCCAGGACGGACTGAAGGAGACGGACAACGAGCGGATTTTTGTGGCCCGGCTGCCCCGTGTGGACGAGCAGTGGATCCATGACACGGTCCGTCAGCTGATTCATAGCGCCTTTGAGGAAGCCGGCGATATCCGGGAGCAGGTCAAGCTGCTGGTCCCGGATTATACGCCAAATGCAAATGACGGGATCAAGGAGGAGGAGTTCGCCTCTGCTGCCCGGGACTAAGCGGGGCTTTACAATTCGGGCCGGACGTTATAATATATCTAA
>CAYLVH010000084.1:2017-7137 GCA_964387095.1 uncultured Oscillospiraceae bacterium | reverse complement strand
CTAAGATTCCGTCGGAAAAAGAGATAAAATAACAAAAGGTTACAAAAAGGAAAAGAGAACCCCTAAAAAAGGAAATTAGTGAGGGGATTCGGCAATAATTTCCGCGATGAGATTCCGCTCATCCATGGGATATTTCACGCCGCGGATTTCCTGATAGGTCTCATGACCCTTGCCCGCCAGCAGGATGACATCCCCCTCCTGGCCGATCTGCATGCAGTAACGGATGGCCTCCTTGCGGTCGGGGATGGTGACATATTCACCGTTGGCCCTCCAGACGCCCACGAGAATGTCGTTGATAATGTCCATGGGCTCCTCATAGCGGGGGTTGTCGCTGGTGATGACAGACAGGTCTGCCAGGCGGGAGGAGACCTCCCCCATCTCATACCGGCGGGCCTTTGAGCGGTTGCCGCCACAGCCGAAGAGGCAGATAATGCGCTTGGGGCCGTACTTGCGGATATTCATCAGCAGAGCTTCCAGGCTCATGGCGTTATGGGCATAGTCGATCATCAGCGTATATTTCCCCGGGGTGGGGACAATCTCCAGCCGGCCCTTGACCTGGATGGTGTCCAGGGCTTTGAGAATTTTCTCCCGCTCCACCCCCAGGTGACGGCAGAGGGAGATGGCCGCCAGGGAATTATAGACGGTGAAGTCACCGGGAATATCCACCCGGACCTTGTAGCTTTCCTTGCCGCACAGCTGGTACTCCACCCCCAAATAGCCGGGGCGCCGGATGCGGCGGATATCCGTGGCGTACAGGTCGGCGGTTTCCTGGAGGCCGTAGGTTTCCAGGGTGCAGGTGTGTCCCGCCATGACCTCCTCCAGGTAGTCCGCGTCGGCATTGGCCAGGCCCACCTTGCAGCGCCGGAAGAGTAGGCCCTTGCAGCGGATATAATCCGCCATGTCCGGGTGCTCATTGGCGCTGATGTGGTCCTCCTCCAGGTTGGTGAAAATTCCAAAATCAAAGGTGAAGCCGCTAACCCGGTCCATTTTCAGGGCCTGGGAGGAGACCTCCATAACCACGTACTTCAAACCGGCGTCCACCATACGGCGGAAATACTCCTGAACCAGATAGGACTCCGGGGTGGTATTGACGGCTTGGATGTGCTCCTCGCCAATGATCACCTCAATGGTGCCGATGAGGCCGGTTTTCAGGTCCGCGCTCTCCATCATGGCCCGCATCATATAGGTGGTGGTGGTCTTGCCCTTGGTCCCGGTGACGCCGATGGTGGTCAGCTCCTCCGCGGGATAGTCAAACCAGGCGGCGGACAGCTCTGCCAGGGCGCGCCGGCCGCTTTCCACCTGGATTACCGTCACATCAGCGGGAGCTTCCACCTCCTTTTCCACCACCAGCGCCGCCGCCCCAGCCCGGATGGCGTCGGGGACGAACCGATGGCCGTCGGAGACGGTGCCGGCTACGCAGATAAAGAGGCTACCAGGCACCACCTTGCGGGAGTCATAGACCAGGGCAGTCACGTCCAGCTCCAGACTGCCCTGAACCAGCGTATAGGGTAGGCGGGCAAGCATATCAGTCAGTTTCATAGCTCAATTTCTCCTTCAAATGCGGTGGTGGCGGGGCCGGTCATGTAGATCCGGCCATCCTCCCCGACCTCAATGTGTAGGCAGCCCCCCAGCAGATGGACATTGACCTGCCGGCCGGTTTTGCCTGTTACGAAGGCAGCGTAGGCGGAGGCGCAGGCCCCGGTGCCGCAGGCCAGGGTTTCACCGGAACCCCGCTCCCAGACCCGCATACGGATGTTTTCCCTGTCAACTAGCTCTACGAACTCGATATTGCAGCGGTCAGGGAACATAGAGCTGGTTTCCAGCGTGGGGCCCAGGACCTCCAGTCCGCAGGTGTCCACGTTTTCCACCCAAAGAACCGCGTGGGGATTGCCCATGGAGACGCAGGTCATCAGATAGTCCTGGCCATGCACTGAAATGGGGCGCTCAATCACAGGATCGCCCATGCCCACCACGGGCAGCGCGCCGGCGGCTAAGCTGGGCTCCCCCATATCTACCCGGGCCTGGGAGACCTTGCCGTTCTCCACCGTCAGATCCAGGTATTTGACGCCGCTTTTGGTTTCGATGGACACCCGGGTTTGATCCGTCAGCCCCTTGTCATAGACAAATTTCCCCACGCAGCGGATGCCATTGCCGCACATAGCGCCCTGGGAACCGTCGGAATTGAACATTATCATGCGAAAGTCGGCCACCTGGGAGGGGGCGATCAGGATCAGCCCGTCGCTGCCAATGCCGAAATGGCGGTCACTGACCCGCCTGGCAACTCCGCTGGAGTCCTCCAGGGGTTGACGGGTGCAGTCAACATAGATATAATCGTTGCCGCAGCCGTGCATCTTGGTAAACTTCATGGAAATCCTCCTTTCGAAAAGGCCGGGAATTAGAAAGCTCCGCAGAACCGGAACAAGAGGCCTCAACGGAGCGGTTAGAAGTTTCAATGATCGTATATACCAGCTATTGGCATTTTACAAAAATATGAAGAAGCTGTCAAGGCGGTTGACGGGGAGACAAAAAGGGGGTATGATTACATTATTCTGAACAACTGGTTGGAAAAGCCAGCCAAAGAACGGAGAATCAGCATGAATCGAAGCAATTTTGACGGTGAAATGATTCCCTGCCCCAAATGCGGGAAGGAATATGCATCGTTTTATCATGAGTGTCCCTATTGTGAAGCCGAGCGGATGAGCCGGGGGATTATCAAGCATGGCCGGATGCGGGGAAAGGGGGAACTCCTTGGCTCCCTAATCCTGGGCCTAGTCCTGGTGGTGGGGGGCATCTATCTGGCCATTTCGGCGGTGACCTCCAATGGACTGAGCGTTGGCCGGGAATACGCAGTGGAAACCGTTCCCGCAGCAACCGTGCAGGTTGGTGTAACAGAGCAGGAGGTGGTGATCGCCTCGGGCCAGGAGACTGTCCCGGAGGAGACCATCGACACCGGAGAGGAGGATTCCCAGGGGGACTCTGAAGATGACGAAGACGAGGATTCCGAAGAGTGACCACGGAGGGAGCTATGAAGACAAAAACGATTTTAGCGGGCGGAGTGGTCCGCCCCGCGTGGGTTTTATGCCTGGGCCTGATGTCCATGCTTTTGCTGCCGGCCTGCCAGAAGGAGGAGCAGCTCCAGGAGGAGACGCCAGCTAGTACGGAGGCCATCGCCGTGGAGACCCAGACCCATGGAGGGAGCTTTTCCAATGTAACCGGCCTGGCGTTTTATGAAAATGGCCGTGCGATTAATGAGAATGGAGACGTGTTTCTGACCGCTGTACTGGATGCGGAGGCGCAGGTGGAGGCTCAATACATCACTTCGGTGGCCCTTTATGACATGGGGCAGGAGCACCTGCTGGTTGCCTATACGCTGTCTGATGATGCCAAGCCCCTGGAGTTGGAGGACGGCACCTATGAAACCTGGCTTGCCTCCTATAATATGATAACCGGCCAAGTGGACGGGACGGTTCAGCTCCCCCTGGACAGCAATGAGGAGGGCGCCTTTGTGTACAGCTATCAGGAGCAGGTTGGCGGCCTGCTGTGGAATCGCCAGATGGCGGATGATGTGCTGACCGCCACGGCGTATGATTCCCAGCTCCAACAGGTGGCGGTGTTTACTTCTGCTCAGGGCGTGGACGGCTATGGATATTTTCCCTGGATGGCGAAAAATATTACGTCAGCCAGGACGGAATGATTCTGCGCTATTCCACCGCCGGGGACGGCAGTGATGGGGAAATGCTGACCTTGCAGCAGAATTTCTCCGTCAGCTCCCTGGGTGAGCTGTTTACGGACGAGGAAGGAAACAGCTATGCCATGGTATACGGCACTGCGGGAGATCTGCTCAGCTACGACGGCGTTGTGAATTTGGAAACCGGCGAGCTGGTTTATCTGAGCCGGGATATGGATGCCGGTCTCACTGTGGACCGGGGGGTGCTGGTGGCCCAGACCCTGGATGAGGAGGCGTCGGCGTACACCGTTTTCCTGGGCAGCCAGCCCCGCACTTACACCTGGAGCGGCCAGGAATATGTGGACTGCCAGGTTCTGTCCAACGGAGACCTGCTGCTTTATTATTCCCAGGAGTTGGAGGAGGGCTCTACCCTCTTCCTGGGCCTGTATGAAGGGGAAACCGGCACCTTGATTAGCAGCACCAGCTTTCCGGTGGACGCCAGCTATGCCTGGCCCTCCCATGTGGTGGTCTCCCAGACGGCGGAGAACAAATTGCTTCTGAGTATTACGGACGACGACCAGGCAACGCTGTTTTTCACCTGGGAATTTGGCGGGGCAAACCGGGAGATGGATCAAATGACGGTGACAGATGCCGTGCTTCCTCAACAGCTGAAGCCCGATATTGACGACGAATGGGATCCAACCAGCCTGAAGCCCGGGGAGTGCCCGGAGGAGCTGGCTGACCTGCGCCAGCGGGCAGACCAGATGGAGGAGACCTATGGGGTCCAGATTTACATCTCTCAGGAGTGCAGCAACTACTTGGGCGGATATGTGGTCATGCCAGAGTCGGATTATAACACGGTGGAAGAGTCCCTGAACGTGCTGGAGGAGCAGCTGGAGCTGTATCCGGAGGGCTTCTTTGAACAGTTTTCCGGGGACTGGATTCAGGGCATTGATATCTACCTGGCGGGCACCTTAATGGGCCAGGGGGAGGACGTCCTGGATTATGCCAGAGGCTTCCAGACAGAGGTGGACGGACGCTTGGCCGTGGTGCTGGACTGCAGCTATCCCTACTCCATGACTGCCAGCTTCCACCATGAGATCAGCCACGCCATTGAGTCCAAGATTCGTTCCCAGGGCGGGAATTTGCCGGATGAGGAAGAATGGGCAGCGCTGACCCCGGACCCCGGGGGTTACGGGGACTGCTATACTTACTCCTATTCCTCGTATTCTGGGTTGGAGGATATGACCCAGTTTATTTATACCATGGACCAGGCGGGCAACGCCTACTTCATTGACGAGTATTCCATGACCTATCCCACGGAGGACCGGGCCAGGCTGTTCGAATATGTCATGAACCCGGATTATGGCTGGATTGACTGGGATTCCGCGCCCCACCTGAAGGCAAAGCTGAACTATTATGCCACCTGCATCCGGGCGGCCTTTGACACCAC
>CAYLVH010000084.1:0-1917 GCA_964387095.1 uncultured Oscillospiraceae bacterium | reverse complement strand
GGGAGGCCTACCTGGATTCATAAAAGGCCCCGGCGAGGAAGGCTCTGCCTCAAAACAAATCCGTATTCCGCCTCCGGGTAAATTTCCCGGAGGCGGAATATCTTTCGTAGACGGAAATTCGTAAAAGGGTTGTCATTTTTGCAGATATAAGCTATTATATTAATGCAATTCCCAAGTTGAAATTTCTGCTTTCAGAATACGAATCATTGAGATATGGAGATATATTTATGAACCTTCGCATTGGTATTGACATCGGATCCACCACCGTCAAGGTGGTTGTGCTGGACGAAGAAAACAAGCTGCTGTTCCGTTCCTACGAGCGGCATTTCTCCAAGGTCCGTGAGAAGACCTGTGAAATTTTAAACCGCATTGCCGGCGATCTGTCTGGCAAGCAGGTGAATCTGGTGATTACCGGTTCCGCCGGCCTGGGCGTGGCCAAGGCCAGCGGGCTGGACTTTGTTCAGGAGGTTTACGCCACCGCCGCCGCCGTGGATACATATGTCCCCGGCACTGACGCCGTCATTGAGCTGGGCGGCGAGGATGCCAAGATCATCTTCTTTGGCGGTGCGCTGGAGGAGCGCATGAATGGCTCCTGCGCAGGGGGCACCGGCGCCTTTATTGACCAGATGGCAACCCTGATGAACGTCACCGCAGATGAGCTGGATGAGCTGTCCCTGCGGCATGAGAAAATCTATCCCATCGCCTCCCGCTGCGGCGTGTTCGCCAAGTCCGACATTCAGCCCATCCTGAACCAGGGGGGCAGGAAGGAGGATGTGGCAGCCTCTATCTTCCAGGCCGTGGTGGATCAGACCATCGCCGGTTTGACCCAGGGCCGGGAGCTGACGGGCAAGATCGTCTTCCTGGGAGGCCCGCTCCACTTCCTGATGGGCCTGCGCCAGCGCTTTGTGGAGACCCTAAAGCTGGACGAGGAGCACGCCATCTTCCCCGCCGACGGGGATTGCTTCGCCGCCATGGGCGCGGCCCTGTGCGCCGGGGATTATGAAGAGGCGCTGTTTGACGACCTGCTGGAAAAGCTGGAGCATTCTGTAGGGGCGGTCAGCTCCATCAATGTGGCCCCCCGCCTGTTTGAAAGCCAGGAGGAGTATGACGAGTTCTGCGCCCGCCACAATGCCAACCGCCCCCCTGAGGTGGATGCGTCCACCTATACCGGGGACTCCTATCTGGGCATTGACGCCGGCTCCACCACCACCAAGTTGGTGCTGATCGCCCCGGACGGAGGCATCCTCTTCCAGTATTATCACTCCAATATGGGCAACCCCGTGGCCATTGTCCGGGAGCAGCTGAACAAGATTTATGAGCTCTGCGGGAACCGCATCACCATCCGGGGTGCTGGGGTCACCGGCTACGGCGAGGACCTGATCAAGGAGGCCTTCCGCTGCGACCTGGGCCTGGTGGAGACTGTGGCCCATCTGAACGCCGCCCGCCACTTCAACCCCGATGTGGATTTCATCATCGATATCGGCGGCCAGGACATGAAGTGCTTTAAAATCCGCCATGGCGCGGTGGATTCCATCATGCTCAACGAGGCCTGCTCCTCCGGCTGCGGCTCCTTTATTGAGACCTTTGCCCGGGCCGCGGGCTATGAGATCGCGGACTTCGCCAAGCTGGGCCTGTTCACCGAAAAGCCGGTGAGCTTGGGCTCCCGCTGCACCGTGTTTATGAATTCCTCTGTCAAACAGGCCCAGAAGGACGGCGCCTCTGTGGCGGATATCTCCGCTGGTCTGTCCATCTCCATCGTGAAGAACGCCATCTATAAGGTGCTGCGCATGTCCTCGGCGGACGATCTGGGCCAGCATATCGTGGTCCAGGGCGGCACGTTCTACAACGACGCGGTGCTCCGGGCCTTTGAGCAGGAGCTGGGCCGCAACGTCACCCGGCCCACCATCGCGGGCATCA
>CAYLVH010000083.1:0-7532 GCA_964387095.1 uncultured Oscillospiraceae bacterium | reverse complement strand
ACTGGATTCTAATATGCTGCTTAGAGTCCTTTCTCAAAATTGATTTCCGTGGGGGTTCAGAACGGGAATTCCATATTCAAGAAATTTTCAGCCAACCAACCTCTGCCGGTTCAGCTTTTCCTCCCCTCCGCATAGAGTAACAGTATCTGCGAAAGGAGGAGCAAAATGAAAGAGTTCCTGCCGGAGGGCCGGCTGTATCGAACGGAAGAAAATCAGCGCCTGCTCCGAACTGCGGAGGGGGTCTATTCCGCCTGGGAGCATCACACACTGGTGGAGGCCCAGGCTCAGCGCTGCGATCAGGAGCACAACCTTTGGGTCACCCTTGGCCCCTGGGAGGCGAAAATCCCCCGGGAAGAAACCGCCCTTGGGATTTCTGACGGCTCCACTCGGGATATCGCCATTATGACCCGGGTGGGCCGTCCGGTTTGCTTTTATATCGAGGCCCTGGAGGGCCAAGACGGGGCGATCGTCCCCCGGCTCAGCCAGAGGGCCGCCCAGGCGGAGGCTCTGGCGGTGCTGCTCCGCCGCCGTCCAGGGGAGATCATCCCCGCCACCATCACCCATCTGGAACCCTTTGGCGCATTTGTGGACGTGGGCTGCGGCCTGCCCTCCATGATCAGCATTGAACAGATCTCCGTCTCCCGGATTCCCCATCCCTCCGCCCGTTTCCAGGAGGGGCAGGAGATTTTCGCCCTGATCACCGGACTCTCCCCGGAACAAGGACGGGTCACCCTATCCCACCGGGAGCTGCTGGGCACCTGGGCGGAGAACGCGGCCCGCTTTCAGTCCGGTGAAACCGTCCCCGGCATCGTGCGCAGCATTCAGGATTATGGCGCCTTCGTGGAGCTGACTCCCAACCTCTCTGGCCTAACCGAGCAATACGCGGGCCTGAACGAGGGAGACTGGGTGGCGGTCTGCATCAAATCCATCATCCCCAAGCGGATGAAAATCAAGCTGTCAGTCATCAGCAAATTGCAGGAGCCTCCCCCTCCCACCCCTCTGAAATACTATCTGACCTCCGGCTTCCTCCCCCGCTGGCAGTACGCCCCGGCGGACAGTCCCCGGCAGGAGCTGGCCCTGTGGGACGTCACCCGGCTCACCGGCCCTTGATCCGATCCCAATAGGCCTTTGCGGCCTGCTCGGTTTTATTCTCCTCGTACTCATAATAGCAGCGCCCCACCAGCTCATCCGGCAGATATTGCTGCCGGGTCCAGTGGTTGGGGAATTCATGGGGGTACTGGTACGTCAGGCCCCGGCCCAGCTTGGCGGCGCCGGAGTAATGGCTGTCCCGGAGGTGGGCGGGGATCTCCCCGCTTTTGCCCTGGTTCACATCAGCCAGGGCAGCATCAATACCGTTGATGGCGGAGTTGGACTTGGGCGCGGTGGCCAGCAAGCAGACCGCCTCGGCCAAAGGGATCCGCGCCTCTGGAAGCCCCAGCTGATTGGCGGCGTCCACACAGGACTTGACAATCACCATGGCCTGTGGATAGGCCAGACCCACATCTTCCGCTGCGGTGACCATCAGCCGCCGGCAGGCGGAGATCAGGTCCCCCGCTGCCAGAAGCCGGGCCAGATAGTGAAGGGCCGCGTCGGGATCGGAACCCCGGATGGACTTCTGGAAGGCGGAGAGGATGTCATAGTGGCTATCATCCTCCCGGTCATAGCGCATGGCGGAGTGCTGCGCCACCACCACGGCGTTTTCCAGAGTCAGATTTAGCGCATCCCCCTCCACGGGGGCGCTGTTGACCAGCAGCTCCACCGCGTTCAGCCCCTTCCGCACATCGCCGCCGCAGGCGTGGGCCAGGTGCTCCAGCACTCCGTCCTCCAGACGGACGGAAATCCCCTTCCGCTCCTCCAGGATATGAAACGCCCGGGAGAGAGCGGGCTTCACCTCCTGGGCGGTCACCGGCTTGAATTCAAACACCGTGGAGCGGGAGAGCACGGCGTTGTATACATAAAAATAGGGGTTTTCCGTGGTGGAGGCAATCAGGGTGAGCTTGCCGCTCTCCATAAACTCCAGCAGGGACTGCTGCTGCTTTTTGTTAAAATATTGAATCTCATCCAGGTAGAGCAGCACGCCGTTTGGAGCCATCAAAGTGCCCACCTCCCCCATGACCTCCCGGAGGTCAGAGAGACTGGCAGTGGTGGCATTGAGCCGGTGGAGCGTGCGGTTGGTGCGCTTGGCGATGATGTTGGCCACGGTGGTCTTTCCCGTCCCCGATGGCCCATAGAAGATCATATTGGGGATGTTTCCGCTTTCAATGATGCGGCGGAGCATCTTGCCCTTCCCCAGAATATGGGGCTGGCCCACCACCTGGTCCAGGCTGTCAGGGCGGATCTCGTCCGCAAGGGGTCGGCTTTGCATGTCCCTCAGCTCCTTTTTGAAAAGAACGTTTGTTTCATCCTATTCTATCATGGATGGCGGAAAATAGCAACTGGGTTATCAGGACATAAAACCCCCACCGCCGTCTCTGGCGATGGGGGTAATTGACTGGTTTTAGAATTTTACGCCTCCGGGTACAGGGGGAACTGCTGGGTCAGGGTAATGACCTGGGCCCGCAGGGCTTCCTTGCGCTCCTGGAAGTCCGGCTTGGCGGCCTGGCAGATCAGCTGGCCCACCAGGCGGCACTCCTCCTCCTTAAAGCCCCGGCTGGTGACAGCGGGGGTGCCGATGCGGATGCCAGAGGTGACAAAGGGCTTCTCAGGATCGTTGGGAATGGTGTTCTTGTTGGCGGTGATATAGATGTCGTCCAGGCGGTGCTCCATCTCCTTGCCGGTCAATCCCGCGGGACGGAGGTCCACCAGCATCAGATGGTTATCGGTGCCGCCGGAAACCAGCTTCAAGCCACCCTCCAAAATGGCCTGAGCCATGGCCTGAGCATTCTTGACAATCTGGGCCTGATACTCCTTGAAGGCAGGGGTCAGCGCCTCCCCCAGGGCAACCGCCTTGGCGGCAATGATATGCTCCAGAGGGCCGCCCTGGGAGCCGGGAAACACGGTGGAGTTGATCTTCTTTGCCAGGGCCTCGTCGTTGGTCAGGATCATGCCTCCCCGGGGCCCCCGCAGGGTTTTATGGGTGGTGGTGGCGATCACGTCCGCATAGGGCACCGGAGAGGGATGCAGCCCGGCGGCCACCAGGCCGGCAATATGGGCCATATCCACCATCAGGTAAGCCCCCACCTCATGGGCGATCTCCCCCATGGTCTTGAAGTCGATGATACGGGGATAGGCAGAGGCACCGGCAATGATCATCTTGGGCTTGCAGTCCTGGGCCAGCTGGCGGACCTTGTCATAGTCGATGGTCTGGGTCTCCGGATCCACGCCGTAAAACACCATGTGATAGTGCTTGCCGGAGAAGTTCACCGGGGAACCATGGGTCAAATGGCCGCCCTGGTCCAAGTTCATGCCCATGACAGTATCCCCCAGATTGCACAGGGCCTGGTACACAGCGTAATTGGCCTGGGCGCCGGAATGAGGCTGCACATTGGCAAACTTGACGTTGAACAGCTTCTTGGCACGCTCAATAGCCAGGTTCTCCACCTCATCCACGCAATAGCAGCCGCCATAATAGCGCTTGCCGGGATAGCCCTCGGCATACTTGTTGGTCAGGACAGAGCCCGCCGCAGCCAGCACTGTCTCGCTGACCACGTTTTCGGAAGCGATCAGCTCAATATTCCGGCACTGACGCTCAAATTCCTTTACAACTGCCTGTCCCACCTGGGGGTCCTTCTGGCAGATATAATCCATCATTGTCCGAATCATAAATAAAAACCTCCTGAATAGTCTCTATTTTTGTGAAAGCTAAATCCTATTATACCAGAATATTTCTGTTTGACAATTCCAATTTTGAAAGTTTATAGAAATCATCCGTCATATTTTGCATTTTACGACGCAATATGATATAATGTGCCAAACATTGAAACCTGAGGTGATTGGCATGAAAACTCCGGAAGAGGTTTGGGCTATTATCAACGCCCTGAAGGGCATCTATCCGGACGCCCTGTGTTCTCTACAATATAATAAGGATTACGAGCTGCTCTTTGCCGTGCGGCTCTCCGCCCAGTGTACTGATGCCCGGGTGAACATGGTGACCCCCGCCCTGTTTGCGCGCTTCCCCACCCTGGAGGCCTTTGCGGAGGCGGACCCCGCCGAGGTGGCGGAATACATCCACTCCTGCGGCTTCTACAACAGCAAATCCAAGGATCTGGTGAACTGCGCTAAGCTGCTGCTGGAGCGGTTTGACGGAAAGGTTCCCCGCTCCATGGAGGAGCTGACCAGCCTGCCGGGCATCGGCCGCAAAACCGCCAACCTGATCCGGGGCGACATCTATAAGGAACCCGGCTGCGTTGTGGCGGACACTCACTGCATCCGGATCACCGGACGCCTGGGCCTGACCGATGGCACCAAGGACCCCGGAAAGGTGGAAACCCAGCTTCGGGCTGCGCTCCCCCCGGAGGAATCCAACAACTTCTGCCACCGGATGGTGCTCTTTGGCCGGGACGTCTGTGTGGCCCGGAAGCCCAAGTGCCAGGGTTGCCCCCTGACGGAATGGTGCAGCCAATACCAGAGGGAGCACGAAAAATAAGGATTTACATAGGGATTGGAAATGACAAACCTCCTTTTAACGGAAGCCGACAAACGGGAAATCTGTTCATGGCGCTACGATGGGGAACACGCGATCTATAATCTGCCCTCCTACGAAGAAATGCGTCAATGGAAAACGGGGTTTTTGAATCCCTAACGCGCTAAAAACTACCGGGCATTTTTTGCCGATGGCCTATTGGTGGGCTTTGTCAACATATTGGAGAAAGATTCAAAGGTCTTTATCGGTATTGGGGTCCGCCCAGATTGCTGTGGCAAACACTACGGAAGCCAAATCCTGCATGACGCATATTTGATCTCCAAGGAGCTGTTTCCGGAAAAGCCCCTTTATCCGGAAGTCCGCGCATGGAATATCCGGGCAATCAGATGCTATTAAAACGCGGGCTTTCACATAGACAGGGAACCTTCGAACAAGCAACGGAAATTGGACCGGGGCTTTTTTTGCGCATGAGAAAGGATGGGTAAAGGGGGTTCAGCTTACGCTGAACCCCCTCTATTTACTGCTGCGCGCCAGATTACAGCCCCCGGCTCCACTCCCCTCGGGTCCTCACCGAGCCATTCAGGGCCCCATCCACCAGGGCGCAGAGCTGCTCCCGCTGGTCTGGCAGGGTCCCCTTCAAGGGCAAATAATTGGAGGCGTGGTCGCTGGTGAAGTGCAGCGGCCCGGTCTTGATGTTCTCCATGAACAGCTGGGTCTCCTCCAACACCTCCCGCCGGGTTAACATCTGGAAGCGCCCCGCCCGGACATCCTCCCCCATGGGCGTATTCTCGGCACACATATAGGTCATGGCAGAGCAGTGCTGCGGCCCCATGCGGTTGATCAAATCCGCAGTTGCCAGGGCGTGCTCCCCGGAGGCCTCACCAGGTCCCGCCAAGCCCATGATAATGATGGTCCACAGGTCGATGCCCGCCTCCTTCAGCCGGAGCCCGGCTTCCAGCATCTCGTCAGCGGTGACCCCCTTCTTCACCTTTTTCAGCAGGGCATCGCTGCCGGTCTCCACACCCAGGTAGGCCCGGTACAACCCTGCCTCCCGCAGCTCCTTTAATTGCTCCGGCGTCTTGGTCATGGTGGAGCGGGGGCCGGCGTAGGTGTTCACCCGTTCCAGATAGGGGAACTTCTTATAGAGGGTCTCCAGGATGGTCAGCAGCTCCTCCTGCTTCATGACAATGGCGTCCCCGTCGCAGAGGAACGCCCGCTTGACGCGGGTAGGGCAGGCAGAGCGGTAGTAAAACTCCGCCATGTCGATGTCCTCTAGAATGTCCTCCAGGGGACGGACGCGGAAGCGCTTGTCCTTATACATCCCGCAGAAGGTGCAGGTGTTGTTGGAACAGCCGATGGTACATTGCAGCAGATAGCTCCGCCACTCTCCAGGGGGACGGAAAATATTCCCCTCATACCGGCCAGGCTCCGGCACATAATACGCACACATAAACGTCAATTCCTCCTTAGCTGACCAATTCCGCAATCACTTTGCAGAAGCACTCCATATCCTCCTCCGTTCCTATGGAAACCCGGAGGTAGTTTTCAATCCTCGGCTGGTTAAAATAGCGCACCAGGATGCCCCTTTCCCGCAGCTGGTCCTTGAGCAGGCTGGCGGGCACCTTGGGAGGGCGGATGAACAGGAAATTGGAGCAGCTGGAATGTACCAAAAAACCCAGCCGCCGCAGGCAGGCCGACGTCTTTTCCCGGGTGGCAATGACCTGATTCCGGGTTTCCTCAAAATACGCCCGATCCTCCATGGCGGCGGTTCCGGCAACGATGGCCAACCGGTCCAAGGTGTAGGAATTGAAGGAGTTCTTCACCGCATTCAGACCGGCAATCAGATTGGGGTTGCCAAAGGCCATGCCCACCCGCATCCCCGCCAGGGAGCGGGACTTGCTCAAGGTTTGAACCACCAGCACATTGGGATATCTGCGGATCATCCTCAGGGCGGATTGGCCGCCAAAGTCGATATAAGCCTCGTCCACAAGGACCACCACGTTGGGATTGCTGACGACGATTTTCTCAATGGCCTCCAAGGGCAGCTGAATCCCCGTGGGGGCGTTGGGGTTGCAGATCACCACGCCGGCGTAATTTCCGCCGCAGTATTTCTCCACAGGCAAAGTGAAATCCCCATTCAGGGGAATCCGGTCATAGGAAATGCCAAACAAATCCGCATACACGGGATAAAAGGAATAAGTAATATCCGGGAAGGCAATGGTTGCCCCCTGCTCAAAGAAGGCTGCAAAGGCCATGCCCAGCACCTCGTCAGAGCCGTTGCCCACGAAGATCTCCTCCGGTTCCAGCCCATAATAGTCCGCCATGGCCTGGCGCAACTGGGTACACTCCGGATCGGGATAGAGCCGCAGGCTCTCCCCCGCTTCTTCCTCAATGGCGGCCCGTACCCTGGGGGACGGGCCATAGGGATTTTCATTGGTATTCAGTTTGATGTATTTTCGCTCCTTGGGCTGTTCCCCGGGAACATAGGGGACACTGCTGACGATGCGGCCGCTCCAAAACTCTTTCATGGATCTTCGCTCTCCTTCAAATCCCATCAGGCTTCCTCCTGCCGGATGATTTTTTTGATACTTTTTTCAATTTTGCTCCTGGGGATCATCAGCTCATGCTGACAGCCCTGGCAGCGCAGGCGAAAGTCCATGCCCACCCGCAGCACCTCCCAGCGTTTACTGCCACAGGGGTGGGTCTTTTTCAGCTCCAAAATGTCCCCAACCCGTACATCCATACTCAAAGCCTCCGTTCTTTATCACGCTGATACATTACCATGCAAAACTATTTTTGTCAACGTCACAATCCACAAGATTGCATTTATTATAACGAAATCTGTTGAACCTTTCAACCATTTAAAATCGGAGGCACGCTTTCGCGCCTCCGATGGCTTGACTTCAGCTCAGATAGCCTCTCAGCTCTGTGGACAGATTTTCCTGCAGAT
>CAYLVH010000082.1:2300-7551 GCA_964387095.1 uncultured Oscillospiraceae bacterium | reverse complement strand
TCCTGGGATAACCCCCGGGCCAACGTCTATCGCCGGGACAACGACATCCCCTATTCCTGGGGCACCGCTGTCAACGTCATGCCCATGGTCTTTGGCAACCTGAACAACAACTCCGGCACCGGAGTGGCCTTCACCCGTGACCCCGCCACTGGCGAGAAGAAGCTGATGGGTGAGTTCCTGGTCAACGCCCAGGGCGAGGACGTGGTGGCGGGTGTCCGCACTCCCATGCCCATCGCACAGATGGCGGAGCAGTTCCCAGACGCATACAACCAGTTCGTCCGGGTCTGCAACACCCTGGAGCAGCACTACCATGATATGCAGGATATGGAGTTCACCGTGGAGAACGGCAAGCTGTATATGCTGCAGACCCGCAATGGCAAGCGGACCGCGAAGGCCGCTCTGAAGATCGCCTGCGACCTGATTGACGAGGGCATGATTGACGAGAAGCAGGCTGTCCTGATGATCGACCCCCGCAACCTGGATACGTTGCTGCATCCCCAGTTCGATGCCGACGCTCTGAAGGCTGCCACCCCCATTGGCAAGGGCCTGGGCGCCTCCCCTGGCGCTGCCTGCGGCAAGGTCGTCTTCTCCGCCGATGATGCCGAGGAGTGGAATGCCCGGGGCGAGAAGGTGGTCCTGGTTCGCCTGGAGACTTCCCCTGAGGATATCACCGGCATGAAGGCAGCCCAGGGCATCCTGACCGTCCGGGGCGGCATGACCTCTCACGCTGCTGTTGTGGCCCGGGGCATGGGCGCCTGCTGCGTCTCTGGCTGCGGCGAGATCGCCATGGACGAGGCGAATCAGCAGTTCACCCTGGCGGGCAAGACCTTCCACGAGGGGGATTACATTTCCATCGACGGCTCCACCGGCAACATCTATGACGGCATTATCCCCACGGTTGACGCCGCCATCGCGGGTGAGTTCGGCCGCATCATGAGCCTGGCCGACAAGTACCGCCAGCTGGAGGTCCGCACCAACGCGGATACCCCCCGGGACGCAAAGAAGGCTGTTGAGCTGGGGGCAGAGGGCATCGGCCTGTGCCGCACCGAGCATATGTTCTTCGATCCCGAGCGTATCGCTGCCTTCCGGGAGATGATCTGCTCCAACACCGTGGAGGAGCGGGAGGCTGCCCTGGCAAAGATCCGGCCCTATCAGCAGGGTGACTTCGAGGCCCTGTATGAGGCCCTGGAGGGCGCGTCTGTTACCATCCGTTTCCTGGATCCCCCGCTGCACGAGTTCGTCCCCACTGAGGAAGAGGAGATCAAGGCTCTGGCCGAGGCTCAGGGCAAGACCGTTGGGGAGATTAAGGACGTCATCAGCGCTCTGCATGAGTCCAACCCCATGATGGGGCACCGCGGCTGCCGTCTGACCGTCACCTATCCGGAGATCGCTGTGATGCAGACCCAGGCAGTGATCCGGGCTGCCATCAACGTTCAGAAGAAGCATCCTGACTGGAAGCTGGTTCCCGAGATCATGATCCCCCTGGTGGGCGATGTCAAGGAGCTGAAGTATGTGAAGAACGTGGTTGTCAAGACCGCTGACGAGGAGATCGCCGCCTCTGGCATCGACCTGAAGTACAAGGTGGGCACCATGATCGAGATCCCCCGGGCCGCTCTGACCGCCGACGAGATCGCCAGCGAGGCTGAGTTCTTCTGCTTCGGCACCAACGACCTGACCCAGATGACCTTCGGCTTCTCCCGGGACGACGCGGGCAAGTTCCTGAACTCGTACTACGACAGCAAGATCTACGAGTTTGATCCCTTTGCGAAGCTGGATCAGAAGGGCGTGGGCAAGCTGATGAAGATGGCCGTCACCCTGGGCAAGGGGGTCCGCCCCGACCTGCACTGCGGCATCTGCGGCGAGCACGGCGGCGATCCCAGCTCCGTGGAGTTCTCCCACGAGATTGGCCTGGATTATGTTTCCTGCTCCCCCTTCCGCGTGCCCATCGCACGCCTGGCTGCCGCCCAGGCTGCCATCAAGAACCCCCGCTAATTGACGCCAGGGCTTGAGGGAAAGCGAATTGAATCAAGGATAATCAATCAATGCCCCTGGCTTTCAAAAGCCAGGGGCATTGCAGCTTTCACTGACCCCTCAGCTGCCAGAAGGCCACGGCGCTGGCCGCAGCCACGTTCAGGGAGTCCACCCCATGGGACATGGGGATGCAAACGGTATAATCGCAGTGTGCAATGGTATCGGGGGCCAGGCCGTCCCCCTCAGTTCCCATGACAATGGCAAGCCGATCCTCCGCCATGAGCCGGGGGTCCTCTATGCTGACAGCGGCATCGTTCAGGGCCATGGCGGCGGTTTTGAAGCCCAGGCCCCGCAGAAGCTGGATGCCCGCCTGGGGCCAGTCCCCGGGGGCGTTGCCGATGCGGGTCCATGGTACCTGAAAGACCGTGCCCATGCTGACCCGGATGGCCCGCCGGTACAGGGGGTCGCAGCAGGTGGGCGTGACCAGCACGGCATCCATGCCCAACGCTGCGGCCGAGCGGAAGATGGCCCCGACGTTGGTGGGGTCCACAATGCCTTCCAGGACCGCTATCTGGCGGGCGCCAGAACACAGGGCCTCCACGCTGGGCAGCCGGGGGCGGCGCATGGCGCACAGCACCCCCCGGGTCAGCTGATAGCCGGTTAGTCCGGCCAGCAGATCCCTGTCCGCCGTATAGACAGGGATATCGCCGCAGCGGCTGATAATGTCCTGGGCCTGGCCCTGAATGTGCCTGCGCTCCATCAAAAGGGCAACCGGCTCATATCCGGCATCCAGGGCGTGGCCGATCACCTTGGGGCTCTCTGCGATGAAGAGGCCTTTTTCCTGTTCCCGGCGATTGCGGAGCTGGGCCTCCGTCAGCCGGGCGAAGATATCCAGTTCAGGCCAGGTCCAATCGGTTATTTCAATGATATTCGGCATTTGATTTCTCCTTAAAACAGCGGGTTTCGTGCGGCTCTGTGCCAGGGATATTATAGCATATCCGGCTGGGATTTCCGCAAAGGTGGCCGTAAAAAATCGAGGGCTTTGGTGCAAAAAAGAGAAAGCGTTGGAAACGAGATTGACAGTCTGGCCGGTAAATGTTAAAGTGAATATGTTTTGAGTAGAAAAACCATAGTTGAGGTGGAAGTATGTCTAAAGCCAGAAGGCAAACGAGAAAAACGAATCGGTTCCGGATACCCATTGTCATCGTGACAATCATCTTGTTCTTTGAATGCGCCTACGCAACGGCGGTATATTCCTCCATTCCCTTTATCGAGAAGTGGCGCACCATTTATATAGAAACCGCCATGTCCACCCTGTCCCATCAGTGGCCGTCCACCTGGTTCATCCCCCGGAGCATCATTGACCAGGTCATGAACAATGTCAGGGCGAATGTGGAGGCCCAGGCTGACCTGAAGAGCGTATGGGAGGACGAGGATTCCCAGACGGATTTGATGGATTCTGCCGTTGGTGTGGAGATCTCCGTAAAGACGGAGAGCGAGGATTCTGAGGAAGAGGCGTTCTACGAAACGTATTGGGAGCTGGATACAGATTCCGTTCACACTTACTTGGAGGAGAACCCTCAAGTGCTGGCGGAGGGCTATGATTCCATCTATGTGGACAACATGGACGGCAGCCTGGAGCTTTACACGGTCAACGGGGATCCGGTGCGGGTTTTGGACACGGAAAATAATCTTCTGATTGTCAAGGTCAGCGGCGACGGCTTTCAGGGGAAGCTGGCCATTATGAAGAATCCGGAACAGCTGCAGCTGGTGAAGGCCAAGAGCTTGGGCAGCTATGGTGAGCAGCTCTACACGCTGGCGGACCGCTATGACGCCATTCTGGCCATGAATGCCAGCGGGTTCATTGACGAGGACGGACACGGCAACGGCGGAACCGTGGTGGGCGCCTTGATTCTGGACGGCGTGGAGTACGGCCGGCCCGAGTATGGTTCCACCTACAAATTCTTCGGCTTCCAGAGTGATTACCGCATGTACATATCAAACTATTCCGACATCGCCCCCAGTGATTATCTTTGGGGCATCCAGTTCTTCCCGGCTCTCATCGTAAACGGGGAGAGTGTGGTGGACGGCACCTATGGGATGGGGATCCAACCCAGAGCCGCCATCGGCCAGGCCCAAAATGGCGATGTATTGATGCTGGTGGTGGATGGCCGCCAGGTGGGCTACAGCCTGGGCTGCACGGTGGCGGACTGCACGGAAATCCTGTTGAATTATAACGCCTATCAGGCGATGAACCTGGACGGAGGAAGCACCGCACTGATGTGGTACAATGGGGAGAACATCACCTCCACCTCCAGTCCCAACGAGAACGGCCGCTATCTGCTGGACTGTTTTGTGGTCCTGCCCGCCTCGGAAGTCAGTTAAATTGCAAATAGGAAACCTCCCCCTTCCATCACAACCGTGGTGCAAGGGGGAGGCCATTTTTTCGATCCGTGTTTACGCCTCTGCGGCGGTGGAGATATGCGCTGCAATAAAATCCGGAACTTCGGCCCGCTCAATGTCCAGCGCCACCGCCAGCTCTCCGAAGAGGAGCTTTTCCACCTGGCGCAGGATGCCGTAGTCAGAGGTATAGGTGCTCTTGGAGGACCGGCTCCGGCGGGATTGGCTCTGATAGATGGTCTTGGCCAGCTGAGCCAGGCGGAGCTGATCCCCGGATTTCAGGATTTCAGAGGAGTGCTGCTTCTGGTCGTTCAAGGAATCAAAGTGAAGCACTTCTACTTCGGGCAGCTTCTCAATCAGTGCCAGGGCGTCCTCCCGGCTCATGACCGGGCGCAGATGGATGCGGTCGGAATCCACCGGCACATACAACGTGGAGGAACTGTCATAAAGGGGGAGAGGACATAATAATAGCCATGATGTCTGTCCGGCTTTTCCTTACCCTTCAGCCGGCAGACCCCGGCGCTCTCATGCATAATCAGTTCATTTTCATTTAACATAACAGCCCCTCCTTTAATGGCAAAATGTACAATAAAAACTTGACAGAATAAATCAGGAGCAGCAAATACTACTCCGGAAGTGTTAATTCTATATATATTATACCTCTTTTGGCAAAAAAATGTAAGAAGAAATCCGATAGTTTCAAGGATTTTTGTGATAGAGCCTGTCCGGAGGGGGAAAAGGGCTGAACCGGAGGAATCCGGCACCTGTCGGGGGGATTTTGGGGAAATCGAGCTGAAATTTTTATAAAATATTCATACAAACTCTGCGGGATCTGTGATACAATAAAAGTAGCAATATCGCAAAAAGTAGCAATATCGCA
>CAYLVH010000082.1:0-2200 GCA_964387095.1 uncultured Oscillospiraceae bacterium | reverse complement strand
AAAAGTAGCAATATCGCAAAAAGTAGCAATATCGCATATTACTGTTTGACAGAAAGGAAGATTGCTTTATGAAAAAAAAGAGGCATTCTCTGGTAGCCGGCATGCTGCTGACGGGAGCTGCAGCGGTTGGCACTGCAATTACCCTCCACATGCTGCGCAAGATGGAGGAGGCCGCCGACTATGCCGAGTTAGAGGCAAAGGAAAAGGAGTATGAAACCGGGGCTGCTGAGGAATCCGCCCCTATTGAGGAGCCGACCGCTGATCAGGCAGAGGAAGAGGTCACCGAGGAGGACTTCGAGGACGAGGATGCTCCCGGGGTTGTCAAGTTGGATACCGATGGGGACGGCAAAGTTGACACAATCCTGAAGGACACGGACGGCGACGGCACCGTGGATACGGTGGAGCTGGATACCACTGGGGATGGAAGGATCGACACTATCATGCGGGATACCGATGGTGATGGCAAGGTGGACACGGTGGAAATGGATACCACCGGAGACGGCAAGATTGATACCATACTCAGCGACACCAATGGCGATGGAAATCTGGATCAGGTGAGGTCTGCCTCTGATGAGCCTGAAAAGGGAGAAAATGAAGAGGCCTGACCGGCCGTAAGCCATCACAATGCTTGCGTTTTCGAGAGAGAGTCTCCTGCCCAAGGGCGGGAGACTTTTTTTGCTGCCTTTTTCATATTTGCCGAAGGGGATGCATATCTTGGTCTCAGCCGGCAAAAGATGAAAAGGGAGCGATTCAATGCGTTCAGAATGGAAGGCAAATCGGGGAATTCTGGTGGGAACGGTGGCGGGAGAGCCAACTTTTTCCCACGAAAATCATGGGGAAGACTATTATCGTCTGACCCTGCAAGTCAGCCGCCTCAGCGGCGTGGAGGATATCCTCCATGTGATTGTCAGCCGCACCCTGCTGGAGGAGTGCCCGGCAGCGGACGGCGACCAGGTGGAGGTGACCGGGGAGGTGCGCTCCTATAACAACCGGTCCGGACAGGGGAGCAAGCTGCAAATCTTCCTCTTTGCCCACCAGCTGGCCCTGACTGGGGAGCTGCCCAGAAATGACGTGCAGCTCACTGGGGCGCTGTGCCGCCCACCGGTGTACCGGCGAACCCCCATGGGGCGGGAGATCTGCGATCTGCTGTTGGCGGTGAACCGGCGGTATGGACAATCTGATTACCTGCCCTGCATCGCATGGGGCAGCCTGGCCCGGCAGTGCCGGGAGATGGAGGTGGGGGATCGGATTTCCTTCAGCGGGCGGCTTCAAAGCAGGAATTACGTGAAAGTGATTGACGGGACGGAGGAGAAGCGTACGGCCTTTGAAATTTCCATCATGGAGATGCAGCCAGAGACCGGGAGTGAATGAGAAATGAAATGAGGGGCCGGCCTGATACACACAGGATTTAGGAGATGGGTTATGCGGTTCTGGGGGCTGTAGCAGCGTTGCCAGGGCCGCTTCTCTTTTGCAGGGAATTTCTACCGCCGTTTCCCCTGTTCCCCAAAGAAAAGAAAGGAAGAATTTTACTGCGATGACAAATGTGTATTTGCAGGAGGTCTATAACGGACTGGCCCGGCGCAACCCGGAGCAGACGGAGTTTTTACAGGCGGTTTATGAGGTTCTGGAATCCCTCCAGCCCGTGGTGGAGAGCGATCCCCGCTATCAGCAGCAGGGGCTGATGGAACGCCTGGTGGAGCCCGAGCGGGTGATCCTGTTCCGGGGCCCCTGGGTTGACGATACAGGCAAGGTCCAGGTCAACCGGGGGTATCGGGTGCAGTTCAACTCCGCGATCGGGCCTTATAAGGGAGGCCTGCGCTTTCACCCCTCTGTCAACCTGTCCATAGTTAAGTTCCCGGGCTTTGAGCAGATTTTTAAGAACTCCTTGACCATCCTGCCCATGGGGGCGGCAAGGGGGGCGCTGACTTCGATCCCAAGGGGAAGTCTGACGCGGATGCCATGCTGGCCCAGGGGGTCTGATCTGGCGGAACGCGCAAAAGAGTAAAATACCGGTGGGTCTCCCGAAAGAGACCCACCGGTTTCGTTGGGCTGTTTTACAACCCTATTTGTCGTTTTTAGCCCTTAAATTACAGCAGGCCGATCAAGTTTGCTGTCACGACCACCCCGGAGAAGACGATGGAGACGGTGGAGCACAGCTTGATCAGGATGTTCAGGGAGGGGCCGGAGGTGTCCTTGAAGG
>CAYLVH010000081.1:4791-7652 GCA_964387095.1 uncultured Oscillospiraceae bacterium | reverse complement strand
GCAAACGGCGGGTGTTTTTATTGCCGGCCTAGCTTGCCTATGATAAATTAAAATTTATAAAAAAGCCGCAACCTTTTTCCAATTTTTACGTCTAAATAAATAGAAGCCCAAAGAAAGAGGAGGAAGACAATGGAGGACCTTGCAATTATCCGGCTGTACTGGGACAGAGACGAGCGGGCTGTGGCGGAAACCGACCTGAAATACCATCCCTATTGCTATACCATTGCCCGCAATATTTTGACGAATCATGAGGACTCTGAGGAGTGCATCAACGATACTTGGTTCCGGGCCTGGAACGCCATACCTCCCCAAAGGCCGCAGATTCTCTCTGCCTTTTTGGGGAAAATCACCCGGAACCTGTCCTTGGACCGCTACCGGAAAAGGACCGCGGAGAAGCGGGGCGGGGAGCTGAACCTGATTGACCTGGAGCTGGACGACTGCACCTCGGGCCGGGAGATTGACGAGGACCTGAATGTGGAGGAGACTGCCCGGATCATCAGCCGGTTTTTGAAGGAGAGCGACCTTGCCAGCCGGGTGCTGTTCCTGCGGCGGTACTGGTATGCGGATTCCATTGGGGTTATCGCAAAGCGCTATTCCATGAGCGAAAGCGCGGTGAAATCCAATCTGCACCGGACCAGGGTCAAATTGAAGGAACGGCTGGAAAAGGAAGGGGTGACAGTGGGATGAAAAATGACAAGCTGCTGGACGCCATCGGCCAGGTGGATGACAGCCTCATCGATGAGGCAGAGCATGTCCGCCGGGCTTCCAAGCCCAAGCCTACCCCCTCCTTCTGGCGGAGATGGGGGAGCCTGGTCGCCACGTTGATTCTGGTCATCGGATTGACCTGTGGTTTTATTTTCCTGGGAAGGATTTTCAGCTTTGGAGGCTTTGACAGCAGCAGTTACCAAGAAGCCTCGGATATGGAGTCCGTTCCATCGGGGGAGGACACGGAGACGACCGAGGAGGAAGCCGGGGATGTAAGTGGGGAGAGCTCCCAGGAAGGAACCTTGAATGCCAGCGAAAAAATAACGGACGAGAGTTCGCCCGGGAGCACGGAGGATCATTCGAGCTACGGCCAAGCGGCAGGGCCTGCCGAACCGGAGGAGACGGCACCAATGACCCACACCCCGGGGACAGCTGGAGAGGGAAACGCCGAAACAACAAAACCTGAGGGAATAACCGGTGATTCCCCGGAAAGCGAACTGTTGACCGAGCCCCCCGCGCTGTATGTCAACGGTGCGGAGATCCGCTCGGGCAGCTATGAATGGACTTTCCCCGACGGCGATGAAATGAGCACGATCTTTGCCTGCGGTGCTTTCGTGCTGGATAGGGAGGATACCATAACCGCCATCCAGCTTTACGGCCAGGATAGCCTGAAGCTGGAAACTGTGGAGAATGGCCTGGAAAGTATCAGCGCCTATTGCTATTCCGGGGACAGCTGGGGGAATGATCAGGCGGAACCCATGGAGCTGACAGTGGACGGAACCGTCATTACCCTGCCGGATGACAGTCAGGATTGGATCCTGGTGGTCACGCTGACCTGGGAGGATGAGAATTACAGCGGCAATGCGGAGTATTATTTTACCGTTCATCAAAATTGAGATGTTTCAATACACTGGGCCTCGAAGTATATCCAGCAGGCCTACGAGCTGGGACTGATGGTTGGTGTAGGGAATGGATGCTTTGCGCCCGATGATATCTGTACCCGGGCGGAGGTGGTTCAGACCCTGTATGCACTGGCGGGAAAGCCTGATGTTTGGAAAGCAGCCCCCGCAGCCCACTTTGATGACCTGATCCAGGATTGGTATCAGGACGGGGTGTCCCGGGCCTACAGCCATGGCATGACCGCAGGAACGAGCGAGAACTTCTTCGAGCCGTCGTCCAATGTAACCCGGGAGCAGATTACGGTTTTCTTGTACGCCTTCGCCAGCTATGGAAGAACCCTTTCCGCGTCGGTGAGCAGTCTATCCCCTTTCCCGGATGAGAATGCGGTTTCCTCCTGGGCGCAAAAAGCGATGCAGTGGGCTGTCGGGGCTGGGCTGATGAAAGGCAGAGCTGAGTCGGACGGCGTTACCTACCTGGTACCTGGCGAGACTGCCACCAGAGCGGAGCTTGCGGTGACGGGTTACTTGACGGGTTACTTAAAGTGAATTACAATCAAGCAGACGGCAGTGTGAAAACCATTGTCTGACAGCTTTCCAATGAAAATATTACGCTGTTCCGGGAACTGCCGGATGCAACTGATTGGACAGAGACGGATTTTGTGGAAGAGACCCCTGTCTTCGACCTTTATCTGGATAGCATTACTTGTTTGGCACAGAAGACGGCACAGTCAGCAGCGTACCGGCCTATAACGGCTACAGTTATATCACCGCGAACGGCATTGGAGCCTACGGGAGCAGAACCGGTCAGGACAGCGAAGTGGTCCAACAAATTTATGATCTCCTGTTTGCGGTGGTAACGGACAGCCAAGGGGTCAGAGAGTTGTTTACCCCGGAGGAGATGGAGGCGGCGGAGCGGACTGCCTGGTATGAGGACGGGACCCCGGCCTGCAAGACCATCACAAACGCGGCGGGAATCCGATTCAGGAAATCTCCTATGATGATGAAGGGAACCCTTCTTCCCTCACCTGCTATGGGGAGTATGCGAATGGAAAAGTCCACCTGTTGGAATATTATATCTATGATGAACAAGGTGAAGTTTTCTTAGAAAAGCGGTACCGTTACAACGAGGATGGCTCCCATACAGAGAGCAAATATAGTGACGGTGTCCTCTATAGAACAACCCTCTGTCCGTCTGGTGACAGATACCCTCGCATCGAATGGAATTATGACGAAGCAGAGCGCCTTTACAGAGTGGAA
>CAYLVH010000081.1:0-4691 GCA_964387095.1 uncultured Oscillospiraceae bacterium | reverse complement strand
CATCACGTTGGTTTCCGGGATTGACCTTGAAGGCAATGCCCTGGCTGACCGCTACCAAGAGGGGACCCTCTATGAAGAGGTTCCGGCATGGAAAATTCTTTGACGCTTTGACGGCCTCCATTCCGGCACAGGCGAGAAAAATTTGCAATTTCAATAACAATGCCTTGCATTTGGCCATTGAATTCGTTACAATAGGAGCATATCAAGGGATATTCCCCTGAAATGATTCTAAGGAGGAAGCTCTATATGGCATTGACGAATAACCAGGCGGTTCTGACCTGGATTCAGGAAAAGATCGACCTGTGCCAGCCCGACTCCGTGGTCTGGATTGATGGCAGCGAGGCGCAGCTGGATGAGATCCGCGCCTTGGCTGTCAGCGAGGGCACCATGATTAAGCTGAACGAGGAGAAACTGCCCGGCTGTTATCTGCACCGCACTGATCCCGACGACGTGGCCCGGGTTGAGGAACGTACCTTTATCTGCTGTGAAAAGGAGGAGGACGCGGGCCCCACCAACCACTGGATGGATCCCCGGGAGATGTATGCCAAGCTGAACAAGCTCTATGACAGCTGCATGAAGGGCCGCGTGATGTACGTCATCCCGTACTCCATGGGCATTATTGGCTCCCCCTTTGCCAAATATGGCATTGAGCTGACGGACTCCACCTACGTTGTCCTGAACATGGCAATCATGACCAGGGTAGGCGCCCAGGCGCTGGACGCCCTGGGGGATTCCACCGACTTCATCAAGGGCCTGCACTCCTACGGTACCTTGAGCAAGGATGAGAAGTACATCGTCCATATGCCTCAGAATAACGAGATCTTCTCCATCAACTCCAACTATGGCGGCAACGTGCTCCAGGGCAAGAAGTGCTTCGCCCTGCGTATCGCCTCCAACCTGGGCCGCCAGGAGGGGTGGATGGCTGAGCATATGCTGATCCTGGGCCTGAAGAATCCCAAGGGAGAGATTCGCTATGTCACCGCCGCCTTCCCCTCTGCCTGCGGTAAGACCAACCTGGCCATGCTGATCCCCCCTGAGGGCTACAAGAAAGACGGCTGGGAGGCCTGGACGGTGGGCGACGATATCGCCTGGCTGCGGGTGGGCGAGGATGGCCGCCTGTGGGCAGTCAACCCGGAGCACGGCTTCTTCGGCGTGGCTCCTGGCACCAATAAGAAGTCCAACTTCAACGCCCTGGAGTGCACGAAGAAGAACACCATCTATACCAACGTGGCCTATAACCCCGCTGACGGCACTGTCTGGTGGGACGGCCTGACCAAGGGCGACGAGATCCCCGAAACCTTGATCGACTGGAACGGCCTGGAGTGGCACCGGGGCGACGCGAAGAAGCCCGCCCATCCCAACAGCCGCTTCACCGCCCCCGTAGAGAATTGCCCCTGCCTCAGCGACCAGTACGAGAATCCCAATGGCGTGCCCATCTCCGCCATTATCTTTGGCGGCCGCCGGGCCAAGACCGCTCCCCTGGTGTACCAGTCCTGGGATTGGAACCACGGAGTGTTCGTAGGCTCCTCCATGGCCTCTGAGACCACTGCCGCCGCCGCCGGGGCTGTGGGGGTTGTCCGCCGTGACCCCTTCGCCATGCTGCCCTTCTGCGGCTATCACATGGGCGATTACTGGCAGCATTGGCTGGATATGGGCAAGGCCATCAAGCACCAGCCCAAGATTTTTAACGTCAACTGGTTCCGTCTGGATGACCAGGGTAACTTCGCGTGGCCCGGCTTCGGCGACAACCTCCGGGTCCTGGACTGGATTTTGAAGCGCTGCTTCGATGAGATTGATGCCATGAAAACCCCCATCGGCTATGAGCCTAAGCCCGAGGATATCAATATCCAGGGCTTGGATATGACCACCCAGGATGTGGCAGACCTGCTGACCGTGGATCGGGATCTGTGGCTGAATGAGGTGGAGGACATCAAGGAATACTACGCCAAGATCGGCAAGGTTCCTGCGGAGCTTCAGGATTGCCTGGCAAATCTGGAAGCAAACCTGCGGGCCTGATTGTCGGGATGCTACTGGGCTGCGCCGTTTTTGCGGCGCAGCCTTTTGCGTGTTGGAAGAGGGGTCAGCGGGCAGAAAATCCGGGAAAGGCGTTGCATCCGAAAAAAAGTTATGGTATGATAAGCGGGATTATACGGGGAATTTTCCCAAAATAAAGGAGACGATCACATGAAACAGCCGGTGCGCGGCCTGTTTGCAGGTTCGTTTGATCCCTATACCCTGGGGCATCACGCGGTTGTGACGAAGGCGAGCCGCCTGTTTGACGAGGTCTATGTCCTCATTGGGTTCAACACAGGCAAGCGGCGAAATTTTGATCCGGAGAATATGAAGGTGGCCATTGAAAAGGCCCTGAAGCAGGACGGGATCCAAAACTGCAAGGTGGTGATCTATGAAGGCATGGTGGCGGACTATTGCGCGGAAAACGGCATCAACTTCCTCATCCGTGGACTTCGGAATTCCATGGATTATGACTATGAGGAAAATATTGCCCAGGTCAATAAGCTGCTGAATCCTCAGCTGGAATCCATCTACCTCCGGGCCGATGATGCGGCGGTGTCCTCCTCTATGGTGCGGGAGCTGTTGGCCTTCCACAAGGATGTGTCCCGCTATTTGCCTGCCTCTGTCTTGGAGCTGGTCAAGTAAAAAATGGAAAAAGAACGGGCCCGTTGCAGAATGAAATTGTTTTGCAGCGGGTCTTCTATTCTCTATCAACACATTTAGGGCGGGCACATGTGGAAAAAATGACCCAATTCAGTATGCCTATAGCAAAAAGACAGACTGGGCAACCCTTTTGGGGCTGTCCGGTCTGTCTTTTTCGTGGACTCATTTTGCAACGGGTCCGTTTCATTGGGATTATTTCAAAAAGCCGTTAATAATCTGCTCCTCAGACTCCGCCTCGGTCAGGCCCAGGGTCATGAGCTTGATGATCTGGTCCCCTGCGATCTTACCGATAGCGGCCTCGTGAATCAGGGCGGCGTCCAGGGCATTGGCCTCCAGCTGAGGGACTGCCAGAATGCGGGCGTTGCCCATGATGATGGCATCGCATTCGGTGTGGCCGCTGCACTTGGCGTTGCCTACAATGCGGGAGTCGAACTTCTGGTAGGAGCTGTCCTGGGCCACGGAACGGGAGACCACGTCAGCGCTGGAATCCTCTCCGTTCAAGCGGACTTCGTAGTTGCTGACCGCCTCCTGCTGGCCGTGGGTCAGCAGCCGTTCCCGGACCACCAATTTGGCGCCGGTAGCCAGGTCAGCCACGGTGGTGCGGACGGTGGAGTCCACGCCCCGGATCTGAACCATCTCCATCTCCATGGTGCTGCCTTCCTCCATGTGGACCTCGGTACCGGGGTTGAGCACGCGCTTGCCGGAGCCGTCCCCCTCGCCGTAATGCTTTTCCACATATTTGACTTTGGCGTTTTTGCCCACAAAGAAACGGTGGATGCCGTCATGCTGGGAATCCTGGGTGCCGCAGTTGCTGATGCCGCAGCCGGCCACGATGACCACATCGGCGTCCTCCCCAATGTAAAAATCGTTGTAAACCATCTCCTTCAGGCCGCTCTCACTGAGGACCACAGGAATATGGACACTTTCCCGCTTGGTGCCGGGCTTAATCCGGATGACAATACCGGAGCCATCCTCCTTTGAGGTGATGTCGATATTAGCGGTGGAGCTGCGGCTGGCGATCTTTCCGTTGGCGCGGATGTTATAGGCGCCCTCTGGCACATCGTGAAGGTCAGCCACCTCTTCTAGAAGTCTCTTCTGAATCTGATCCATGTTACTGTACCTCCGTGTAGAATTTATTGCAGCTGCCCACAGCGGAGGTGGTTCCCAGGAGGGAGGGGAGAATTTCTGCCTTTGGGCCGTGCTTGGTGATCTGGCCGTCGGCCAGGACCACGATCTCATCTGCGATGTTCAGGATTCGCTCCTGGTGGGAAATGATCATGATGGAGCCGTCGGTGTTCTCCCGCATCCGCTCAAAGACCCGGATCAGGTTCTGGAAGCTCCAAAGGTCGATGCCGGCCTCCGGCTCGTCAAAGATGGACATTTTTGTGCTCCGGGCGAGAACGGTGGCAATCTCAATGCGCTTCAGTTCCCCGCCGGACAGGCTGGCGTTGACCTCGCGGTTGATGTAGTCCTTGGCGCACAGTCCCACCTCGGAGAGGTACTGGCAGGCGTCGGAAATGGACAACCGGGGATTTTTAGCGGCCAAGCGCAGGAGATCCAGCACCTGGATGCCCTTAAAGCGGACGGGCTGCTGGAAGGCGAAGCTGATGCCCAGATTTGCGCGCTGGGTCACGTTCAGGTCAGTGATATCCTGGCCCTGGAAAAAGATGTGGCCGGAAGTAGGCGTTTCAATGCCGGCAATGAGCTTGGCCAGCGTGGATTTGCCGCCGCCGTTTGGCCCGGTCACGACCACGAACTTGTGGTCATCAATGGTAAGGTTCAAATTGCGGATGATCTCTTTCTGACCCTTTTCCGCAGGGACCTCAAAAGAGACGTTTTCTAATGTAAGCATAATGGCCTCCGTGTGGATGGACGTTCCGACTGTAACTAGAACGCCATATTCCTGTAAATTAGTTCTTTACAGGATATTATTATATACGATTGAATTGGATTTTACCAGAGCATTTTCAGAAAAGCCACGGAAATCAATTTTTGCAACAAAGCTGAACAAAGTG
>CAYLVH010000080.1:0-7937 GCA_964387095.1 uncultured Oscillospiraceae bacterium | reverse complement strand
GCCGCCTGTCCCACGCCTATCTGTTCACCGGCACCCGGGGCACCGGTAAGACCACCTGTGCCAAGATTCTCGCCCGGGCGGTAAACTGCCAGCACCCCGTGGACGGCAACCCCTGCAACTGTTGCGCAGCCTGCCGGGGCATTGAGAACGGCTCCATTCTGGACGTGCTGGAGCTGGACGCCGCCTCCAACAACGGTGTGGACCATGTCCGCGCCCTGCGGGACGAGGCGGTCTACTCCCCCGCCGCCGTACGCAAGCGGGTCTATATCGTGGATGAGGTGCATATGCTCTCCACCCCCGCCTTCAACGCCCTGCTGAAAATCATGGAGGAGCCGCCGGAGCACCTGATGTTCATCCTGGCCACCACCGAGCTGAACAAGGTACCAGCCACCATTCTCTCCCGCTGCCAACGCTTTTCCTTCAAGCGGATCCGCCCCGAGGACATCTCCGCCCGGCTGGATTATGTGGCCAAGCAGGAACAGATCCAGCTGACGGCTGAGGGCTCCGCCCTCCTGGCCCGGCTCTCTGACGGCGCCCTGCGGGACGCCCTCTCCCTGCTGGATCAGTGCGCCGCCTCCAGCGGAACCGTGGATCAGCAGGCTGTGCTGGACACCCTGGGCCTGGCGGGCAATGTGCAGACGGCCCACCTGATGAACGCGATTGGCAAAAATGATGCTTCCACCGCCCTGACCCTGTTGGGGGATCTCTACGCCAAGGGCAAGGACGTGAAAGCGGTGCTGGGCGAGCTGTCCAGCCTGGCCCGGGACCTGCTGGTGATGCAGGCCGCCCCGGAGGGGGGCACCGGGCTGCTGACCGGGGGCTATGACAAGGGGACGATGGACGCGCTGTCCAAAAACTTCCCGGCCCAGCGGTTGGTGCGGGTGCTGACCATCTTACAGGACACCCAGTCCCGCTTGAAGCTCAGTGCCAATCCCCGCATGGAGGCGGAGCTGTGCCTGGTCCGCTTATGCGATGAGACCCTGGACGGAAGCACCGACGGTTTGGCCGCCCGCATCGCCCGGCTGGAAGCCATCCTTTCCTCCGGCGCTTTGCCCGCCCCGGAAAAGCAGGCCGCCGGCAACGAGGGGACGCCCCCCTGGGAGGACGAGGTTCCCCCGCCCCCTGGGGATTTTGACGTGCCGCCGGAGCCAGATGAATGGCCCATGGAGCCCCAAAGCTCCCAGGCTAAACCGACACCCCCTGTCCAAAAGGCAGCCCCCAAGCCCCAGGCGGAGCCAGACCCGGTTCCCCCGGCCCCGGAAGGCCTGTGGAAGGAACTGGCCGCCGCCATGAAGCCTCAGCTCTCCGCCCCCGCCTCGGTGTATATCACCAACCCCCGCTTTGTCAAGGGGATTGTGGAGGGGAAACAGCTGGTGCTCTATGTCAATGATGTATCCAGCCAGAAGGTGCTGAACATCCCCCAGGTCTTACAGCTGGCCGCAAAGCTGGCCGGTCAACGGCTGGGCATCCAGTTGACCGCCAGGGTGGTCATCGACAAGGGGAAGATCACCGGCGCCACGGCCAGCCAGGTGTCCAAACCCACCCCGGAAGAGAACTTCCACGATCTTCTGGAGAATATGCAGCAGATCGATGGATTTGCCACAATCAAGTAAACCACTTATACCTACAAAAGGAGCGATTCAAGTATGGCAAAAGGATTTAACAGCCGCGGCAGAGGCGGCATGAGCGGTATGCCCAACATGAACATGCTGAAGAAGGCCCAGCAGATGCAGGCCGAGATGCAGCGCACCCAGGTCGCCCTGGAGCAGAAGAATTACACCGCCACCGCCGCAGGCGGCATGGTCACCGCAGTTGTCTCCGGCAAGCGCCAGATCGTCAGCCTGGAGATCAAGCCTGAGATCGTGGATCCCGAGGACATCGAAATGCTGCAGGACGCCGTCATTGCCGCCGTCAACGAGGCCTTCCGGGCTGTGGACGACGACCTGACCGAGTCCATGAACAAGCTGACCAATGGCATGAACCTGTCTGGCCTGGGCCTGTAAGCCCCCAATTCCATGAACCCATCGCCCTCCGTCATCGGGAGGGCGATTTCTTTTTGCGGAACAGCTCCACCAGGCCAATCGCCAGGAGATAGCCGCCAAAGAGCTTCCGCAGCAGGTCCGTATCCAGCCAGCCGGCGGCCCAGGCCGCCAGGCCAGCGGTGACGCAGCCCCCCAGGGCCGCCGGGAACACCGCCCGCTTCCAGGGAATATAGCCGTTCTTCCAGTGCAGCACCAGCGCGGCAGCGTAGGTGGGCAGGAAGTACAGGAGATTGATCCCCTGGGCAGAGGTCTGGTCAACCCCCGCCAGAAAGGTCAGATAAAGGATCAGCAGGGTTCCCCCGCCCACGCCAAAGCCGGAAAGGACGCCGGTGGCCGCTCCCGCCAGGACCGGAATCAGAAAAGCAGACATCTCACCCCTCCATAAATCAGCAGAAGCGCCAGCCCCTTTCTCAGGAGCCTGGCGGAGATTTTCCGGAACCACAGCCCGCCCAGGGTCCCGCCAATGGCACCGCCGATCAAATACGGCACGGATTCCCCCAGGGGCAGCGCGTTTCCGAAGGCATACACAACAGCTGAAACGACGCACAGCGGCAGGATAATCCCCACCGACGCCGCGAAGGCCTCCTTCTCCTTCAGCTTGCAAAAGCCCAACAGCAGCGGCACCAGCACCATGCCCCCGCCCCCGCCAAACAGTCCGGTGGCGATGCCCGCCAGCCCTCCCGCTATCCCGCAGCGCAGGGCAATTCCCTTTTCTTGTGGCATAAAAACACCCCTCTTTTCCGCTAGTTTGCGAAAAGGAGGGGGATTTCATGCGATGGGACCGCAAATATTCTATCTTGAAACCGATTATTTCAGCTGCTCCACAACAAGGCGGTTATAGCTCATCTGAATGCCTTCCTCCTGGAACACCTTGCCCACCTCCTCCAGCAGGAAATAGTAGACATCCCAGTAGTCCGCATTCTTGCACCACACCCGGACGAGATAGGTGATGTTGCTCTCACCGTACTCGGACAGGCGGATGAAGGGGGCGTCCTTCCCTTCGGTCAGCACCTTATCGCAGCGGCCAATGGCGGTTTTCAACGCGTTCTTAACGCTCTCCACGTCGCTTTCATAGGCCGCGCCGAAGGTCAGCTCCACTCGGCGCTTCCCCTCGGTGGAGTAGTTGACGATATTCGCAGAGGAAATGGCACTGTTGGGGATGGAAATGCGCCTGTTGTCCGAGGAGTTGATTTTGGTGTAAGCGATGCCAATTTCCAGAACGGTGCCGCTTTGGCCCCCGGCTTCGATATAGTCGCCCACCAGGAAGGGCCGGGTCAACAGGATGGTAATGCCCCCTGCCAGGTTGGACAGGGAGTTCTGCGTGGCCAGGGAGACAGCCAAGCCGGCAACAGACAGGACAGCCACCAGAGAGGTCACATTGAAGCCCAGGGAACCGAGCACGATGTTGGCGGTCAGGACATACATCAGAATCCGAAGGGTGGACTTGATAAAGGCGTGCAGGGTCTTATCCAGCTTGGATTTGACCAGCAGCTTATTAACGGCCTTGGAGACCACCTTGATGGCGATGAGACAGACGATCAGGATCACCACGGCTGCCACAACGTTGCTCAGCGCCAGGGAGCCAAGCTCCAGGCCCAAAGAGCTCAAAATGGTGTCCTTGGCGGTGGAAACATCTTCCGAGATATCCGAAATCACCTCAGTGGCTCCCTCCACCACCGCGGTCAGAGCGGTCAGGGAAAGATTCAGCACCATGTTCACCTTTCCCTCAGTCCTTCTTCCGATAGATTATGCCGGTGAGCTGGGGACCGGCATTGACGGCGATGACTCCGCCGATATAGTACTGGCAGGTGCTGTCATAGCCGGTGGCCGCCTTGGCCGTCGCCATCATCTCTTCGTTCTTGTCCTCCATATCCGCCTTGATGACAAAATAAGGGGAGCCGGGAGCAATTTCCTCCTTCATCATCTTCAGAATGGTGGGAATCACAGCTTTCTCCCCCCGCACCTTGGCCAGGACCTGGCTCTCACCATCCACGAAGGTCATAATGGGCTTTAAACCCAGCGTTTCCCCCAGGAAAGCGGCGGCGGCGGAAACACGGCCAGACTTCTTGGCAAATTTCAGGGAGTAGGTGGCAAAGAGGATGCGCACATGGTCCAACCAGTCCTGCATCCAGGCGGTGATCTCCTCCGCGCCCTTGCCCTCCCGGGCCATCTTGGCGCCCTCCACCACAGCATAGCCATATGCGTAGGTATAGGTCTTGGAGTCCAGCAGATAAATGTGGAAGCTGTCCACCAGCTCAGGATGCTTCTGGAAGAACATATCCTTTGCCATGATGGTGTTCTGGAAGGTGGCTGAACCCTTGGAGTTAATGGAGGTATAGATCAGATCGGTATAGCCCGCATCCTTTGCTTCTTCAAATACCTCCATGAGAATGGTGGGATTGATCTGGGAATGGGTGGGAATCTCCTCTGCCGCCAGGAGCATCCCGTAGAACTCCTTCTGCGTAAAGTCCACGCAATCCCGATATTCCCGATCTCCCATGGAGATCAGGAAGGGCAGGACCTTGATTTCCAGGCCCAGCAGCTGTTCCGCCGGAATGTCTGCGGCGGAATCCGTAATAAATAGAATTTTAGACACGAAATGTCTCTCCTTTATGACAATGATTAGTATATTGTATCAGACTTTACCAGCTGGCGCAAGACCATCTCCATGGTTTTATCAGATACACAGATGATATCAAAGGCAAGGCTTGAACTCAGTCGACAATCTTTTTCCGCTCCTCCGATGGCAACTTCTCAAAGGGCACCAGATCATGGTGCAGCTTTGCCTGATCGTCCCGCTTGCCATAGCAATAGCCCTCGGTTCTCATATACGCGTTCCAGCCTATATGCTCAGCCCGCTGAATTCCAGTCCGCTCCTGGAGGGTGCGCTGGGCGGCTTCCTTTTCCGTCCCGGGAAGACCCACCTCTTTGCGGAATTTCTGGCGGATTACTCTGGCCACGGAAGAGCGGTAAAAGTACTCGTATTTATAAAATTTCAGCGTATCCTCTGCCCGGCTCTCCTTTGTGGACCACTTTAAATGGCGCCGCTTGGCCTCCTCCTCCAGTTTGGAGCCAACGATCACCTCGTACGTATAGGTTTCCCGCAATTCATTGATAAAATGAATGCCAAAATCATTCCCCTTATAATCATTTAAGGAATATCGCTGCACCGTGGAGGCCTTCGTGTCCTCATAGATCACCGACTCTATGACGGGCTTTCTGTCAGGCTTGCAGCGCTTAAACAGCATGCGCAGCTTGATGGATATCTCAATATCATCCTCATCCTTTCCCAGGGCAATAAAAGCCAGAGAAATATTGCCGATTTTGGTAATTATGTCATCAAAGGCAATGGAGCGCACATTAATGCCCTGGCCATTGGGCTTGTGGTGGAAGGTAATGGAATATTGGGCCTCGCCGTCGATTTGCTTGCAGTTCATCTGCATCAGCTCGGGACACATGGAGGTGAACTTCTCCTCCGCTTCAGGGTCCTGGTCAAAGACATGAATCTCCAGCCGGTATCCGGGCATCTGTCCGGCCCAGGTGATCGCCTTCAAGAATTCCGTGCCATAGCGCCCCATGCCGATGATGGCAACGGAGAGCAGCTTTTCGCCGTCAGGCTGCTGGACCGCGCATTCGAAGATATTATGCTGATACAGATAATTGTAGATCAGGGATTGAGTCTGGTTGATCCGGCGAACCTTCATCTCCAAGTCACGGCTCATCACCGAGCCAATCAAAAGCGCGCTCTCCGTGGAGGTGGTAAAGGAGTAGAGCCGCGCATTTTGATAAGCCCCATACAGCTCTACCAGGCGCAGGGTGTGCTGGATATTTTCCGATTCGTCCTCCCCGATGATAAAGAAGGTCAGGCGGCTCTTTTTGCTATGGAACCGGTAATCAAGGGAAAGGATATCCTTCTTGAAGCACAGGGCGCCCAGCTTCTCCGCCCGCTGGTGCAGCTCATAAAAATGCTCGTCATTGCTTTCGAATACATCGGTAAAGACAATTTGCGCGGTCCTTGGCTTTTTTTTGGTCCCGGTTTCTGCATCAGCTGTGCCATTTAGCTCATGCAGGATGCAGCTCTGTGCCAGGACAAGGGACTTTTCGTTCAGCTCCGAAAAAACATATAGGTTCCGCATTCTGTGCCAATACAGCCGAAAATAAGCGGTCAGGTTTTTAAAGAACGACAAAACTACGCTGATGGTCAACACCGGCGCCAGGGCATACAAAAAAGCCGCAAAGCCACAGTAAATCTGCGTCCCCAGCTCTGTTGTGCAGCCAACCATCTCCCGCAGGGCGGTGAAGTCACCGTCCAGGCTGAACACCTGCAGCATATGCTGGATGGTAATCAGGACCCCCTCCAGCACTCCACAGCCAATGGCATCCATAATGGGCAGAGTCAGAATATAGGAGGAGATCACCGTTGCCACAAACAGCATATTGGGAATGGACAGGAGCTCCAGCCGCCTTCCCTTTCCAGGCGCATTTGCCCACAAAGTGTCCTCATTCCGGCAAGCCGCAATCAAATCCTCTGCCGCCCATTTCTTGCGGAACAACTTCAGCACAACGCTCGTCACAATCATCCCCACAAAAATAACGACTGCAATTACCAAGCAATGATTCCAAATCATCTCCCCGCCTCCCCTGTATTCGGAATTTGAATGATATTTATTATAATATATTCATAGGACTTAATCAAGCAAAAAGTCTCCTCTTTCAGCAAATTCAGAAGGGAGGCATAGCGGTCGCCAAAGCCCTGAACAACGAAATCCAGAAATAATCAAAGGCAAAATGAAGTTCGTTTTTCGATAAAATGTTCGAAAAACGGACTTTTCCCCCATTTAATGGGAATTATTCATTCACTTTTCCGGCCCTGATACGTATGCGCACATAGTCAATGTACCATTTGCCATCGATAAAGAGCCTGTCTCTTAAAGCGTTTTCGGTCTCAAAGAGGATTTCCTTTTTCAGATCTTCGTCCATCCCCTCAAAAGGCTTGGTGACAAACATATTGACCCAGTCGATGACGCCATGCTCTGATTTCTGTTGGGTGGGACGGTCAAAGAGCAGGCCAACTTCAACACGCATTCCGTGCTTTTCCAGGAGGGGCGCATACTGCCCAATGGTGGGAAAATAGAAGGTCCTAGGATAGGCAAGGCCCCTTGCCGCAAAGCCCTTTTCCAGCTGTGCATGCACGGCCTCACCGCAGTGGTAGCCGCCAAATTCGCAGACCAGCTCGCCCCCGGTGCGAAGCTGCGCGGCAAGGTTTGCGACCATGGTCTCTTGTTGACCGGCATCAATCCAGTGGAAGACCGCATTGGAGAATACAGCGTCCACCTGCTCCGGGAGCCGAAAGGTTCTTGCGTCTCCCTGCATGAAGCGCAGCTCCGGGTATTCCGCTTTGGCAAGGGCGATCATCTCTTTCGACGCGTCAATGCCCACAACGGAGTAACCTCTGTCAGCCAGCTTCCTTGTCAGGGTCCCGTTCCCGCAGCCAAGATCCACCACCCTACTGCCCCTTGATACGGTAAGTAAGCTCATGACGTCCTCTCCATACTCCGGGACAAAGGAAAAGTTGTCTTTATAATTCTGCGCATTCCATTGGATATTCATATGGCACCTCAATCAATATAACTGGTTTATTCCTTACAAATACCATGATAGCACACAATTCGTGAAAAAAAGTCGGAGCAAGCGGCTAAAGCTTGCTCCGATGTGGTGGACCCAAAGGGATTCGAACCCTCGACCTCTCGGATGCGAACCGAACGCTCTCCCAACTGAGCTATGGGCCCATATTTCTTCTCAACGTCTAGATTATATCACAAAAATCAAAAAAAGCAAGGGAAATCTCCCATTTTGCCACGGAAATCAATTTTTGCAACAAAGCTGAACAAAGTG
>CAYLVH010000079.1:249-8151 GCA_964387095.1 uncultured Oscillospiraceae bacterium | reverse complement strand
CTGCAATAGATTAGTAATAGCCCAATTTTAAAGGCATTTTTTAAAATTAAGATAAACAAAAAAATTGCGGTATTCGGCCTATTTAACCGAATACCGCAATTTTCTGGTCCGAGTGTTGAGATTCGAACTCAAGGCCTCTTGAACCCCATTCAAGCGCGATACCAAACTTCGCCACACCCGGATACCATCGAACAGAGGGCTTTCCCCTGACGACTCGATTATTATAGCACAGGTTATTTTAGAAATCAAGCCCTTTTTTCATTTTTTCTCATTTTCCTTTCTCTGCTGGATTTTTCCCTGTATCTGCTGTATACTGTTAGGACATGTATCCGCATCCATCATCCATTACAAAGGAGATCCCATGAATTCAATCACTGAAATTATAGCCGCCGAGCTGGGACAATCCATTCCCCATGTCCAAAATGTCATTGAACTGATTGACAGCGGATGTACCATTCCGTTTATTGCACGCTACCGCAAGGAGCTGCACGGCAGCATGGACGACACCACCCTGCGCAGCCTCTCTGATCGGCTGGACTATCTGCGCAATCTTGAAAAGCGCAAGGATCAGGTGAAGGCTGCCATTGAAGCCCAGGGAAAGCTGACCGAAGGGCTGTCCTCCGTCATTGACGGGGCCGCTACCATGACCGAGGTGGACGACCTATACGCCCCCTACAAACTGAAAAGGCGCACCCGAGCCACCGTTGCCCGGGAAAAGAGGCTGGAGCCTTTGGCGCAGGCCATCTATCTCCAGCAAAGCAGCAGCGTCCGGCCAGAAAAGCTAGCCGCCTCCTGTCTGAACCCTGAGGCCGGCGTGGAAACCATTGCAGACGCGTTACAGGGCGCCAACGACATTCTGGCGGAGCAGATTTCCGAGGACGCGGTCATCCGCAAGCAGCTTCGGATGCTGGCCATCCGCCAAGGCACCATGTCCTGCCAAGCTGCAAAGGATGCCGGGGATTCTGTCTACCAAACCTATTATAACTTCTCCGCCCCAGCCGGAAAGCTGAAAAACCATCAGGTTCTGGCCATAAACCGCGGGGAAAAGGAGGGCCATTTAAAGGTCAGCCTGGACATTCCGGAGGAGTTTGCCCTTTCCATTGTCTTTGGCCGCAGTGTCAAGGGCCATGGGTCCTGCGGAGCCTTTGTTGATCAGGCGGCACAGGATGCTTACAGCCGTCTGATCCAGCCAAGTATCCAACGTCAGCTCCGCAGTCAGCTCACCGAACAGGCAGGGGAATCCGCCATCCAGAACTTTGCCCTGAATCTCCGCCCGCTGCTGATGCAGCCGCCCTTCAAGGGCAAGGTCACCATGGGCCTGGATCCTGGCTACCGCAATGGCTGCAAAGTGGCGGTTTTAGACGGCACTGGCAAGGTCCTGGACACCACCGTGGTTTACCCAACCTTTTCCCAGTCCCGCCGGGACGAGGCGATCCAAACCCTGAAAAAACTGATTGACAGGTATGGCGTCGCCTATATCGCCATCGGCAACGGCACCGCCTCCCGGGAAACCGAGGCCATGACGGTTGACCTGCTCAAGCAGGTCAGCGGCGTCTCATACATGATCGTCAACGAGGCTGGCGCCTCGGTCTATTCCGCCTCTAAGCTGGCCGCAGAGGAATTCCCCCAATATGACGTCAATCTGCGCAGCGCAATTTCCATCGCCCGGCGCCTTCAGGATCCCCTGGCGGAGCTGGTGAAAATTGATCCCCAATCCATCGGCGTGGGACAGTATCAGCATGACGTGTCCCAGAAACGCCTCAGCCAGGCGCTGGACGGCGTGGTGGAGGACTGTGTCAACCAGGTGGGCGTAGACGTCAACACCGCCTCCCCCTCTCTGCTAATGCGGGTTTCCGGCCTGAATGGGGCCATTGCCAAAAACATCGTGACCTACCGGGAGGAGAACGGCAGATTCACCTCCCGCCGGCAGCTGCTCAAGGTTCCAAAGCTCGGCCCAAAGGCCTATGAACTGTGCGCCGGCTTCCTCCGGGTTCCGGAGAGTAGCCAAATTCTGGATAACACCGCCGTCCATCCCGAGTCCTATGAGCCTGCCAAAAAGCTGCTGGAGATCTGCGGCTACTCCCTGGAGGATGTGGCGAAGGGACAAATTTCCCAACTTCCCGCCCGCTTGAAGCAGGTGGGCCAGGAGCGGGCCGCCGCCTACTGCGGCGCTGGCCTCCCTACGCTTCAGGATATTGTGAAGGAGCTGCTGAAACCCGGCCGTGACCCCCGGGACGAACTGCCCAAGCCCATTTTGCGTACAGATGTTCTCAGCATTTCCGATCTGAACCCCGGCATGGTGCTGACAGGCACAGTGCGCAATGTCATTGACTTCGGGGTATTTGTGGACATTGGCGTTCACCAGGACGGCTTGGTCCATATCTCCAAGCTCTGCGACCGGTATGTCAAGCATCCCTCTCAGGTGGTCTCAGTTGGGGATGTGGTGAAGGTCGCCGTGCTCCAGGTGGATGAAAAGCGCAAGCGCATCAGTTTGACCATGCGGGACCTGCCAAAGGAAACATCTTGAGATATAAAAGAGGATCGCCGGGTTGAAACAGCGATCCTCCTGTCGAAAAAGTCCAGTTTAGGCTGGGCTTTCTCGATTATATAGTGTAATATGAAATGTTGGAGCCGCTGGATTGCGAGGGCAACGGACAACCCAAGGCTAGCCTGTTGGAAGTGTGATATATTGGTAAAATTTTTGCGGTCAATCCGAAACAGAAGCCGTGCTTTTCCCCCGCCGTGCCAGGCAGATTGCCACGAAGATACAAACCAGGCATTCCGCCAGGGGCATGGCGTACCAGACTCCGGAGATCCCAAAGATGGCAGGCAGGATCAGGATCAGCCCTCCGCTGACAAACAGCCCCCGCATCAGCGCCACCACGTTGGACAATTTGGGCTGCAAGGTGGACTGCAAATAGTAGGTGGCAACCACGTTGACCCCCATAAACAGGAAGATCAGCACATAGGGCCGCACCACTTCCGGGGCAATCGCCAGGACCTCCGGCGTGGCGCTCATAAAGAGCTTCACCAGCCAGCGCGGGAAGATCAGTCCCAGGAGGGCAAACAAAATTCCCATGGCAATTGCCACTGCCAAGCCCAACTTGAGCACCCCGCGCACCCGTTTATGCTCACCGGCGCCATAGTTCACCGACACCACAGGCTGAACCGCCTGTCCAACGCCGCTGAACAGGGACTGGAAGAGCGTGGACATGGTGCCAACCGCGCCAAAGACCGCCAGATAGTCCGTCCCGCCATAGCTCATAATCTGATTATTCAGGATGCAGAACAGCACCACATTGGCAAAGTCCAACATGCCGGCGCCGAAGCCAACGCTACAGATGGCTTTGCTTCTGCCGCCAATCCCCTGGGGCCTTCTCATCCGCAGCTTGGACTTCTTGGAGAAGAAGTGGGTGCACAGGATGGCCGTTTGCAGCCCATTGCTGATGACTGTGGCCAGGCCCGCACCGCTGATCCCCATGCCCATGGGGAATACCAGGAACCAGTCCCCGAAGATATTGAATCCGCCGCCGATCAAAACGGCTTTCATGGCCAGCCCCGGCGCCTCATCATTGCGGACAAAGCAGGCCAAAAAGATGGAAGCGATAAACAGCGGGAAGAACCCGATTACCCAGCGCGCATAGCGCATCACCATGGGCAGCAGATCCGCATCCGCGCCGAAGAGCGAAAAGATTTGGTCATGCAGGAAGATAAATGCCAGCCATACCAACAGGGTAATCCCGCCCATCAGCGCCAGCGCTGCCGAAAACCAGGCGTTTCCCCCTTCTATCTCTCCCTCTCCCCGGGCATTGCTCATCAAGACCGCGCCGCCGATGCCGCACATCAAGGCCAGGAATACAATCACTCCGTACAGAGGGGAGATCACCGCCATCGCCGCCGCTCCGTCCGGTCCCTCCGCCTGGCCCACCGCGATGGCGTCCACGAAGCTATAAACGGACATAGCCACGGCGCTTCCCATGGATGCCGCCAGATAGTGCCGAAACACCTTGCCGAGATTATCCTTGATTAAGTCCAAATCCTCACGCCCTTTTCCCTTGGTTCCCTCTATTATAACGGAATTTGTCCGCAAACGAAAATAACTCTTACGCCCCGAGATATAACCCAGATGATATAACTTTCTCAGCCGCCGAACCGGGCTTCCGCCGCAAGCAGTGACGCGCGAAGCATATCCGGCAGCTTTCCAAGCGCCCAGTCCCGCAATTCCCGGGGAATTGGATAGCAGGCCTCCGCCAAGCTGCCCGCAATGGCCGCGATGGTGTCCGAATCTCCCCCGATGGAAATCCCAAGGCGGATGACATCCATGAAGCTCTCCCCCTCTAAAAACGCCTGGATCGCCTGGGGCACCGAGCCCTGGCAGCTGACGTCAAACCGATAATCCGGCCGAATGCCGTCCAGGGTAAAGCCCATATCATAATTGGACCCGGCGCAGGCCCTGATCCTGTCCTTGCCTTGGCCCTGGCGCAGGCGGAAGATACACTCCGCCACCACCTCCGCACCCTTGATCCCCTCCGGGTGGTTATGGGTCACAGAGGCGGATACACGCCCCAACCATCGCGCTTCCTCCACCGTCCTTGCCGCCCAGCCGCAGCAGGAGACACGCATGGCAGAGCCATTCCCCCAACTGTTGTAGGGCCGGGGGGATTCACTCCTGAGCCAACGGGTAAAAGAACCGCCATAACCCGCGCGGGGGAACGCCCGGCCAAATTCCCGCAGCTTTTCCTGGAACACGCGGGAAAAAATCCCCTCCGCATCCCGGTTTTCCATCCATGCCTCCCCCAGCTGATCCATCGCCTCCAAAATCCCCGCCGTGACGGCGGCGGTCATGGCTGTATCATCGGTAAAATGGCACCCAGGCTCCATCAAATTCTCCGGCATGTACTTGATATTATGCCACTCATAGATGGAACCGCAGATATCTCCAATTGCTGCACCCAACATACTCTCATCTCCAGAAAGAAATGGCCTGGTAGTTTGCTGCCAGACCAACCCTTATTGTCACTTCGCCTTGCCGGAAATAATCCAGGGGGAGGGCTGCGCCACGAACATATTCTTGCTGTTCAGCTTGGACACGGCCACCTGAATCACCTCCATGTGTTCAATCCCATATTTTTTAAAGATCCCGGGAATCTGGGAGAGGATATTCAGCTCCAGGGTATAGATCACCAGCTCGATCTTGGGATTTCTGGCCAACAGGCTGGCAATCTCCAGCTCCAGCTGGCTGGTGGCCACAATAAAGGCAATGTTAGGCGTCGGGCCCTCCAGCAGGGTCCCCGGCTCCATATTGCTGATGATACGGACATTGTTCAGGCCAAACTTCCGAACATTTTCCTCCATGGCCATCCGATCGTCCCGGTTGTACTCCACGGCAATCACATCCCCCTCGCTGGCCAACATAGCTGCTTCCACAGCGATGGACTCCCCGGAGATGACGCACAGGCAATCCTGCGCCCCCACATGAAGCTTGTTCATAATCACGGAGCGGATCTCGCTGCCGACATAGTGGATGGAACCGGCTGAGAAGTTGATATTATCCATACCCACTTTGTAGGCGCTGGAAGCGTTGGGATTGCAGATCACCATGCCAGCGGAAGCATTGATGCCCCGGTTGATCATATCCGCCAGCCTGTCATGCTTGATCTCCCCTACAGGCTCGCTGCCCTCATTGTACCAGATCTCACAGTCCCCCAGCCCGGCATCCCACATGGTATAGAAAATATCCGGATGCCCCGCATCGGTGAGAACCAGAAGGGTCTTGTTCGCCTCCACTGCGGGAATCAGATTCCGGTTCTTCTTGGTAATATCCAAAATCTTCACCTTTTCCAGGTCTAAGTCGGCCTGCCGCGCGTAATAGTCCAGCCACGCCAGAATGGTGCTGTTTGGAAACAGCGCGGAAGAATTTGAACTCATATGATGACCTCCCCGGGCTACCGCCCTGATGTTGTTTCTATTTTATCAGATTTGATTCTATTTGGCAATGCGGCGTCCCGGATTTTTCCAGGGAACACCGGGGCTCCCTCCGGGAGTTTTCTGAAAATCCTTCCATATTTCCTCACTTTATGTTAAAATGGGAATTACTTTATAGAAAAAGAGGGTGCGATATGAAGCAAAACCTGAAAAAAATGTGCTCCTATTATCGAAACTATCTGCCGGTTTTCTTTGCGGATATGTTCTTTGCCCTGGTGGACGCGATGGTCGCCCTGATCATCCCCCTGGTGGTGCGCTACATCACCTCCACCGTGGTCTACTGGCCTATGGAGCAGGCCTTCACCCGGATTATCCAGATGGGGATTCTCATGTTGGTGCTCCTGGCCGCCCAGGGCGGAAGCGCATTCTTTATTGGCTATGTGGGCCACGTCATGGGTACCCACATCGAGGCCGACATGCGCCGGGAGATCTTCGCCCACTATCAGAAGCTGTCCTTCTCCTTCTTCGATGACCAGAAGGTGGGCCAGCTGCTCAGCCGTGTCACCAACGACCTGTTTGAAATCTGCGAGCTGATGCACCACGGCCCTGAGAACATCGTGATCTGCTCCATCAAGATCATCGGCGCCTTTGTGATCCTGTTTGTTGTCAGCCGGAAGCTGGCGCTGGTGGCGGTCCTCCTCCTCCCCATCATCTTCCTGATCATCCTCTACTTCAACTTCAAGATGAAGCGGGCGTTCAAGATCAACCGCGCCCAGATCGCGGTAATCAACGCCCAGGTGGAGGAAAACCTGTCCGGAATCCGGGTGGTCAAGTCCTTTGCCAACGAGGAAATTGAGATGGATAAGTTCGAGGTGGGCAACCAGGGCTATGTCAAGACTAAGAGCAACAACTACCTCTATATGGGCGGCTATCAGGCCACCATGAGCGCCTGCATGACCCTGATCACCATCGTTGTCCTGATTGCCGGCGCCTTCCTGATCACAGCGGGCACACTGGCCATCAGCGACCTGGTTACCTTCCTGCTCTACATCAACGTGTTCACCGCGCCCCTGACCACTCTGATCAACTTCGCGGAGACCTTCCAGAACGGCTACACCGGCTTCGAGCGCTTTATGGAGATCCTGAACATCGAACCCGACATCCAGGACGCCCCGGACGCCCAGGAGCTAGTAAACCCCAAGGGCCTAATCCAGTTCCAGGACGTCTCCTTCCATTATCAGGACAACCAGGAGCAGGTGCTAAACCACGTCAACCTGACCATCCAGCCCGGGGAATATGTGGCGCTGGTAGGCCCCTCCGGTGCCGGCAAGACCACCCTGTGCAGCATGATCCCCCGGTTCTATGACGTCACGGAGGGTTCCATCACTGTGGACGGCATTGACGTCCGCAAGCTTCAGCTCAAGAGCCTCCGGGACCACATCGGAATCGTCCAGCAGGACGTCTACCTGTTCGGGGGGTCCATCATGGAGAATATCCGCTACGGCCGCCCCGAGGCCACCGACGAGGAGATCATCGCCGCTGCCAAGGAGGCCAACGCTCATGACTTCATCATGGCCCTGCCCGATGGCTACAACACGGACATCGGCCAGCGGGGCGTGAAGCTCTCCGGCGGCCAGAAGCAGCGCCTGTCCATCGCCCGGGTCTTCCTGAAGAACCCACCCATCCTGATTTTTGACGAGGCCACCTCTGCCCTGGACAACCAGAGCGAGCGGATCGTCCAGGAATCCCTGGAGCAGCTGGCGAAGAACCGCACCACCCTGGTCATCGCCCACCGGCTCTCCACCATCCGCAACGCCCAACGTATCCTGGTGCTGACGGAGGACGGCATCGTGGAGCAGGGCACCCACGAGGAACTGATGGCCAAAGGCGGCGTTTACAGCCAGCTTTACAACCAGCGATAACCTCGATATACAGGAAATGCCTCTGGTGTTAGCGCCGGGCGAAAATCGCCATTCC
>CAYLVH010000079.1:0-239 GCA_964387095.1 uncultured Oscillospiraceae bacterium | reverse complement strand
CTTCCTCGTCGATGACGATCCTGTTTTTCTCCGTAGGGTGCATCTTATAGCCGTACACCGGCTTTCCGCCGATGAACTGCCCCTTCCGCTGCTTATCCCGCTTGACCGATTTGATCTTCTTGGAGATGTCCTTGGCGTACATGTCGTTCATGATGGCCCGGAAGGGGGTGATGTCATTGGCTGTTGTTAGCGCCGGGCGAAAATCGCCATTCCGGGCCGGGCGAAAATCGCCAATTTTG
>CAYLVH010000078.1:0-8266 GCA_964387095.1 uncultured Oscillospiraceae bacterium | reverse complement strand
TCCTTGCCGGAGAAGGCGCCGCCGCCGTGGGGCGCGGAGCCGCCGTAGGTGTCCACAATGATCTTGCGGCCGGTGAGGCCAGAGTCCCCGCAGGGGCCACCGATGACAAAGCGGCCGGTGGGATTCACATAGAACTTGGTCTCCGGGCGGAGATACTTGGCGGGGATGGTGGGCTTGATGACCAGCTCGATCATGGCCTCCCGGATATCCTTCAGGGAGATATCGGGATCGTGCTGGGTGGACAGGACAATGGCGGGGGTCCACAGCACGTTGTTGTTCTCGTCATACTCCACGGTGACCTGGGTCTTGCCGTCGGGGCGCAGCCAGGGCAGCGTGCCGTCCTTGCGGACCTGAGCCAGCCTGTGGCTCAGCTGGTGGGAGAGAGAGAGGGGGGCGGGCATCAGGGAGTCCGTCTCGCTGCAGGCGTAGCCGAACATCAGGCCCTGGTCCCCGGCGCCGTTCAGCTCATACTCCTCCTCCTCCCCGGAGCGATACTCCAGGGAGCGGTCAACCCCCATGGCGATATCCGGGGACTGCTCAATGAGGTTGGTGAGCACGGCGCAGGAATTCCCGTCAAAGCCGTAGGCGGGATTGATGTAGCCGATGCGCTTTACTGTCCTGCGGACAATGGCGGGGATATCCACGCCGGACTGGGTGGTGATCTCCCCCATGACCATCACCATGCCCGTTGCGGTAACCGTTTCGCAGGCCACCCGGCTCATGGGATCCTGGGCCAGCATGGCGTCCAGGATGGCGTCCGAGACCTGGTCGCAGAGCTTGTCAGGATGACCTTCGGTCACAGATTCAGATGTAAAATAACGTTTTGCCATTTTAATTGGATACCGTTCCTTTCTTTCTCATGAGGCACCATGAAAAAGCGCTCTGCCGAAACCGACAGAGCGCAAAAAAGTCTAGTCCTCATCTTTCGATTTCATACCGCCGGATTTGGCACCTTGTAAAGAACAGGTTGCCGGGCTTCATAGGGCCGGTCCCTCCGCCACTCTTGATAAGGGTATTCAGTTAACATAGCACATTATATCAAATGGCGCCAAATTGTCAACTGGAGAACTGAACAACTTTGATCCAATATTTCAGCCGGATTTACCACCAACTGCTGGCAGTCCGGGCCGCCAGGGTATCCATGGTCTTGCAGAGCATCTCCGCCGCCTCCGCCCTGGTCAGGGGGGAATTGGAGACGGAGCAGGGAATCCCGCAGGAGGTCAGGTTCACTACGGACTGCACCGCCCAGGCGGGGACCGCCTCGGTGTCGCAGGCAAAGACCTCCTGGCTGGCGTTGGTCAGGGAGAGGATATGATCCAGGATCACAGCGGCCTCCGCAGAGGAGATGGCGCTGTCCGGGTCGAAGATCACCTGGCCCTCCTCGTTGCGGGTGCCGGAAATATAGCCGTCCCGGAGGGCGGTGGCGCAATAGGCTTTCGCCCAGGTCTGGATGGCGTCGTCGTCGGCAAAGCCGGTGGTGGTCACATCGGTCAACAGGTCGCAGTCACAGGCAGTCATGGCCATGGCCAGGAATTCGCTGCGGCTGACCACCTCATCCGGCTGGAAATAGGAGTTCCCGTTGATCTCCATGCCCAGAAACACCCCGGCGTCCGCCAGGCGCTGGGCCAGGGCGGCGACACCGCTGCCCTCCAGGTCCACATAGTTCACTGCGTTCTTCGCCTTCTCAATGGAGTCCTTCACCGTGGCGGGAGAGGAGACGTTCCCCTCGGCATCAATGGCTACATAGGTGAAGGAATCCGCTCCGGTTTTCCGGTCGTAGGGGGTATAGAGGAATTCCCCGGTCACATCGTCAGACAGGGTGACGCTGCCCCGGGCTGGCTGGCTGGTGATCTGGAAGCGGAGCAGGTCTCCCTCTGGGTCTGTGGCGGAAAACTGCCCGGAGACGGGCAAGTTTTTATAGGTGGTCAGGGTCAGGGTCTGGGCGATGGGCGCAGCGCTGGCTGCCTCTCCGGAAGCGGAGTAGGCGGTGACGGTCAGAGATACTGCTAGGCTCAGGCTGAGCACCAGCCCCAGGGCGCGGCAGAATGGAAATCGCTTCAAGGTAGTGGCCTCCTTTGTTTTGATGCTCCTAGTGTGCGCATCAGGAGGAAAAATATACATCCTGCCTGCGAAGGCCGGAAACCAGCCCCATGGCGCAAAACAGGGAGAGCACCGAGGAGCCGCCATAGCTGAAAAAGGGAAGGGTCAGCCCGATCACCGGGGCGGCGTAGAGGCACATACCCACATTCAAAACCATCTGGATCAGCACCATCCCCCCGACACCGGCGCAGATCAGCCGCCCGGCGGGGGTGGCACACCCCTGGGTCACCCAGAAACAGCGCAGGATAATCCCAGTCAGCAAAAGAAGGACAACGGTACAGCCCGCAAAGCCCAGCTCCTCCCCGCAGACGGAAAAGATGAAGTCGGTGTAGCGGGCAGGCAGGGAGGAGGCCGCCTGGCTCTGGGTCTGAATGCCATGGAACAGGGACAGGCCCCAGAGCTGGCCGCTGCCCAGGGCCAACAGGGAGCGGTTCTGCTGATAGCCGAATTTCTGGGGATCAAGGTTGTGGTCAAAGAGGATGAGAATCCGCATTTTCCAGTAGTTGTCCGAGGGCAGGAGCAGCCACACCCCCACCCCGGCGGCCCCCAAGACGGCCAGAGCCAGCACGAACCAGCGCTTCCGGACCCCGCCTATCCAGCACAGCAGCACGAACAGCCCCCCGTAGAGTACCACCATACCGGCGTCCCCGGAAATTCCCAGGAGCAGCCCGCAGAAGAGCAGCGTCAAGCCGGCGGCCTGGAGCACCAGCTTTGTGTCCGAAGGAGCCGAGGAACGCTGGCGGAAGATCCGGGCCAGCAGGAGCAGATAGCAGAGCTTGGAGAACTCAGCAGGTTGAATGTTGAAGGGGATCCCGGGGATAATCAGCCAGCTGCGGTTCCCCGTGTCCCCGGCGGTCCCCAGGGGGGTCAGCAGCAGAAGAAGCAAGCCCACCCCGGCCAGGGTCAGGACCAGGGGATACTCCAGCAGCGCCTCCGCGTCCAGCCGGGCGAACAGCTCGCAGAGCACCACGCCTGCCAGGCAGGCGGCCAGCTGCTTCATGGGGAGACTGTGAAGGGCCTCCTGATACCGGGTGGCGGAATAGATCAGCACCAGTCCAAATCCGCTGGACACCACGCAGAGCGCAAGCAGCAGCGGGTCAGACGCCAATTGACAGCGTCGCATGGGCTTCCCCTCCTTTCCCCTTCCCTACTATCATAGCACAGAGACGGGAAAGATCAGGACGAAAAAAGCAGAGCCGCCCCAGAGACAGCTCTGCTTGTCTTTGTTATTCTGATTCTGGCTCCTCCCACAAAATCACCTGGTCAGCCGCCAGGGACTTCTGCACGTCGATGACCCGCTGATTGGAGGAGCCCCGGAAGCGCAGGGTCAAATCCTTCTTCTTCTCCTCAAACTCCCCGTCCACCAGGACGTCCAGGTGTTGCAGTAGCTGGCTGGTAACCGCCCAGTCCCCTAGCCGGCCCGCCAGAATATCCCGCTCGTAGTCATACCCGGTATAGCACCAGATGGTCTTCTCCGGGTAGCGCTCCTTGACCTTTTTCACCAGGCCCACCAGGGCCGGCTGATTCTGCACTTCAAACGGCTCCCCGCCCAGCAGGGAGAGCCCCCGGATATACCAGGGGGACAGGTCCTCCAGGATTTGCTCCTCCACCTCAGAGGTGTAGGGCGCTCCGTAGCCAAAATTCCAGGTTTCAGGATTGAAGCAGCCCTTGCAGTAATGGGTGCAGCCGGAAACAAACAGGGACACCCGGACGCCGGGTCCGTTGGCTATATCATGGGTTTTGATGGTGGCATAATTCATCTCGCGTTCCCTCCAAACTGCGAAAGTTCCGCCCGTCCTACGCCCCCTTACAGGTGCAGCACCCGGGCCTTAATCTCCTTCGTCTTGCCCACATTCCAGAAGTTCTCACCCAGATAGCCGCAGGTCCGGCGGGTCACGTTCATTCTGGTCTGATCCTTATTGCCGCAGCAGGGGCACTCCCACTCCAGGTCATCGTTGATGATGATCTCGCCGTCAAAGCCGCAGACCTGGCAGTAGTCGCTCTTGGTGTTGAACTCCGCATACTGGATATTGTCGTAGATGAAGCGGACCAAATCCTCCATGGCGTCCAAATTCTTGCTCATATTGGGCACCTCAACGTAGGAGATCTTGCCTCCGGGGGACAGGGCCTGGAACTCGCTCTCAATCATGAACTTGGAGAAGGCGTCAATGGGCTCCCGCACGTCGATGTGGTAGGAGTTGGTATAGTAGCCCTTATCGGTCACATCGGGGATATCACCAAAGCGCTCCTTATCGATGCGGGCAAAGCGATAGCACAGGGACTCCGCAGGGGTACCATACAGGGAGAATGCGATGCCGGTCTGCTCCCTCCACTTGTAGCAGGTGTCCCGGAGGTACTCCAGCACCCGCAGGGCAAAGTCCTTGCCCTCGGGGGTGGTCTGGCTACAGCCCTTCACCAGCTTGGTCAGCTCATAGATTCCGATATACCCCAGGGAGATGGTGGAATAGCCCCCGGTGAGATATCGGTCGATGGTCTCGCCCTTCTCCAGGCGGGCAATGGCGCCATACTGCCAATGGACGGGGGAGACATCGCTCTTCACCCCCATCAGGGCCTCATGGCGGCACATTAGGGCTTCAAAGCAGATCTCCAGCCGCTCGTCCAGCAGCTTCCAGAAGGTATCCTCATCGCCATGGCTCAGGATGCCGATCTGGGGCAGGTTGATTGTGACCACGCCCTGGTTGAAGCGGCCCTCGAACTTGTACTCCCCGTTCTCGTCCTTCCAGGGGGTCAGGAAGGAGCGGCAGCCCATGGGAGAGAACACATTGCCCTCGTAATACTCCCGCATTTTCTTGGCGGAGATGTAGTCAGGGTACATGCGCTTGGCGGAGCACTTCACCGCCAGTTTGGTGATATAGTCGTACTTGCCCCCCCGCAGGCAGTTGTGCTCGTCCAACACATAGACCAGCTTGGGGAAGGCGGGGGTCACATAGACCCCGGACTCGTTCTTGATGCCCTCCAGGCGCTGTCTCAGGATCTCCTGGATAATCATGGCGTTCTCTTCCACATACTCGTCATCCTCCTGCAGGTTCAGGAACAGGGTGACGAAGGGGGCCTGGCCGTTGGTGGTCATCAGGGTGTTGATCTGGTACTGGATGGTCTGGACGCCGCTCCGGAGCTCGTCCTGCAGCCGCTCCTGGGTCAGGCGCTCGATCAGCTCCCGGGAGGCATCCTCGCCGCAGGTGGCGGCGATCTTCTTGCGGAATTTATAATAGCTCTTCCGGAGGTACTTGCCCAGGTGGCGAATGTCCACCGACTGGCCGCCGTACTGGTTGGAGGCAACCGCGGCAATGATCTGGGTCATGACCGTACAGGCCACCTGGAAGGACTTGGGGCTTTCAATGAGCTTGCCGTTCATCATGGTGCCGTTGTCCAGCATATCCCCGATATTGATCAGGCAGCAGTTGAAGATGGGCTGCACGAAATAATCCGCGTCATGGAAATGAATGACCCCCTCGTCATGAGCCTTGCTGATCTTCTCCGGCAGAAGAATGCGGCGGGTCAGGTCCCGGGAGACCTCGCCGGCGATATAGTCCCGCTGGGTGGAGGCCAGAACTGTGTTCTTGTTGCTGTTCTCCTCCGCCAGCTCCTTGTTCTGATTGTGGAGCAGGGCCAGAATGCTCTCGTCAGTGGTATTCTGCTTCCGCACCAGGGCCCGGGTATAACGGTAGATAATGTATGCCTTAGCCAGATTGAAGTTTCCGGCCTCCATCAGCTTGTGCTCCACCATATCCTGGATGTCCTCCACCAGCAGGCGGGGGCGGGGACGGGTGCTGACGTAATCGGCAATGGCTTCAATCTTGGACTGCTCCAGCCGGTCCTCCTCCTCCACAGCGGCGTTGGCCTTCTGAATGGCGATTACAATTTTGCTTCGGTCAAAATCCACCGTACTGCCATCGCGTTTGATAACTTTCATGCTGATCCTCCTAGTCTCCATGGGGAAAAATATCCGCAACTTTTCTCAATAGCTCCATTTTCTCTCGCTGCTTTCTATTTCTTATGTAAACCACTCTGATAAAATCGACAGGGAATGCTCCCTCGCGACACTTCTACATTATATACATTATAGCAAGTTATCCTCTACTTGTCCAGGGCTTTTTCACTAAATCTTGTGTTTTATTTTTTATTAGGCCACAACATCTTGTTTACATGCCATTCAACGAGGCTGGCTAGCCCCACATCCGGGCAGCCCGTTCCCGCAACGGTTCCTATTTTAGCAGTTCCTTCCTCCGATGTCCAGTGGAGAATCTAAATCTTGTGAGATTATTCAAAGAACCACAACATCTTGTTTTCGGAACCCCCTCCAACGGAATTTGATGTTCTGGAATCGGGGACAAAAGCCCCTCTTTTCCCAATCTTCTCCCGGAAAAACGACGGCAATTTTCAAATTATTTGTTTTTCAGCGCCCATATCCTGTGGATGGCCCCTTCCCCATCCCATCTGGCGTTTTCCCTCGCCCTATGATATACTAGGACCAGGTGATGACAATGCTCCGAATCAACAATATCCATCTCCCTCTGGGCAGCGGTGAAGCCGCCCTGCGCCGGAAGGTCTGTTCTATTTTATCCATCTCCCCCCACCAGCTGGAGGAACTTCAGCTGGTAAAACGCTCCATCGACGCCAGGAAAAAGCAGGAGCTTCATGTGGTCTGCTGTGTCAACGCCCGAGTGAAGGGGGAGGCGGCGGTGCTCTCCCGGCTCCACAGCCCCAATGTCACCAGGCTGCAAAAGACGCCCTACCGCTTCCCCGCTGTGACACGACGCGGTTCCCTGCCGCCTGTGGTGGTGGGCATGGGCCCCGCCGGGCTGTTCGCCGCCCTCTACCTGGCCCGCAACGGCATCCCCTCCATCGTCCTGGAGCGGGGCAAGCCCGTGGAGGAGCGGGCCGCCGATGTGGAGCGCTTCTGGTCCACAGGTGTGCTGGACCCTGCCTCCAATGTGCAGTTCGGGGAGGGCGGCGCCGGCACCTTCTCTGACGGCAAGCTGACCACCGGCACCCACGATCCCCGGATCCGCACCGTGCTGGAAACCTTCGTGGAGTTTGGCGCTCCCCCGGATGTCCTCTACTCCCACAAGCCCCATATTGGCACGGATATCCTGCGCACCCTGGTGCGCCGCCTGCGGGAGGAGCTGATCCGCTTGGGCTGCGACGTGCGCTTTCAGCACCAGCTCACCGGGCTGCACCTCTCTGGAAACGCCTTAACCGGCATTGAGGTGGCCGGTCCGGAGGGCACAGCCCTTCTCCCCTGCCGTCAGCTGGTCCTGGCCCCAGGCCACTCCGCCCGGGATACCTTCCAGATGCTCTATCAGGCTGGGCTGCCCATGGAGCAGAAGAATTTTGCCATTGGCGTCCGCATTGAGCACCGGCAGGAGGACATCAGTAAAGCTCAATTCGGCCCGGCCTGGGATCAGGTGCCCCCCTCTGACTACAAGCTGTCCTGCCACCTCCCCTCCGGTCGCAGCGCCTTTACCTTCTGCGTCTGCCCCGGTGGCCAGGTGGTAGCCTCCGCATCCGTTCCCGGCCAGCTGGTCACCAACGGCATGAGCTGCCGGGCCAGGGACGGCGAGAATATCAACGGCGGCTTCCTGGTGGGGGTGGGGCCGGGAGACTTCCCCGGTCAGGACCCCCTGGCTGGCGTCCGTTTCCAAGAGCAGTGGGAGCGGGCCGCCTTCCTGGCAGGGGGCGAAACCTTCCACGCCCCGGCCCAGCTGGTGGGGGATTTTCTCAATGGGGTTCCCTCCACCCACGGCGGCAGCATCATCCCCACCTATCACCCCGGCGTCACCTGGACGGATCTGACCCGCTGTCTGCCCCCCTATGTGACGGACACCCTTCGGGAGGCCCTGCCCATTTTTGACCGGCGAGTCCAGGGCTTCGCCAACCCCCACGCTGTCCTCACCGGCGTGGAGACCCGCTCCTCCTCCCCAGTGCGCATCCTCCGGGGTGAGAATGGTCAATCCCGCCTTTCCGGCATCTTCCCCTGTGGCGAGGGCTGCGGCTACGCCGGGGGCATTATGTCCGCCGCCGTGGACGGCGTGCGGACGGCGGAGGCGGTGGCCACCGCTGAATAATTCCACACAACCATAAAAGGACCCGTTGCAGAATGAATTTGTTCTGCAACAGGTCCTTTTTTATCCGTCAGGTTTAG
>CAYLVH010000077.1:0-8879 GCA_964387095.1 uncultured Oscillospiraceae bacterium | reverse complement strand
GACCTGAATATGTATTTCAAGGAAAATCACCATACGGCAATTATCAAAAAAGAGGACTGGCTGAAAGTACAAAAGCTGTTGTCTGAGCGGCACACTTCGCCCCATAAGGCTAAACTGCGCTTCCTGAGCAACCACTTTGTCGCTCACCGCATCAAGGATGGTCTGTTTAAAGGGTACTTGATTTTGGATTCCCGGTGGTCTCCTGCTGAACGGCAGGAATTTTGAAACGATTGATTCCAACATCAACGCTTACCCGGATATATACCTCAACCAGAACGGCGTCACCTTCACCAAGAAGGTGCTGGAGGATCTGGGTTATCCCGCCTATGTGCTGTGCCTGCCGGATGCCAAGGCGAAGGTTTTTGCAATCCGTATGTGCAAGAGCAACGAGCCGAAGGGCTTTAAGTTTTCCAAGCCGCAGGGCGAACAGAAGGGCGTTCAAGAGGATTTCCGCCCCAATCCTGCTAATAGCGAAGACAAGTAAGCACGGAACCGTTTGACCGCATGAAAGAGATGAGCACGGCCCGTTTGTATAGCCCGTGCGCATCTTGTGCTTTATCAAAGTAGTAGTGCTCTTTTTCATCTTCGCTGTCATCCGCTTCAAATCCCCTTTCATCTAGTCTTTCTACTATTCTACAGCCATTTTTTTCGCTTTGCTTGCAGCGATGATTCGTTTTTTCAAAAGAGTGACATGCAAAAGAGCCAGTGAAAGCGTGGGTGAGCTTGCCGGCTTTTAGTGGGAAAGGTGGGTGTTTCGACAGTCTGATGGTTTTAGGTGGAATGTTCCCGCGCATTGTAGTATAATACAAAAAACGACGGAAAAATGTTGTTTTATCGTGCGAATCTATCAATCGTTATCTTATGTAAATGCAAAGGAGCAGTCCCTATGAAGCTAAGTTTTTTCGGCGCTGCCCGTGCAGTGACCGGCTCCTGCCACTGTGTCTCCGCCTGCGGCAAGCACATTCTCATTGATTGCGGCCTCCAACAGGGCCGGGACGAACAGGACAACCGCTATCTGCCCTTCGTCCCCTTCCTCATCGACTATGTCATCGTCACCCATGCCCACATTGATCACTCTGGCCGCATCCCGCTGCTGGCCAAAAACGGCTTCAGCGGGCCCATCTATGCCAGCTCCATGACCTGCAAGCTGATGGATATCATGCTGCGGGACTCCGCCCACATTCAGGAGAGCGATGCCGCCTGGGAGAACCAGAAGGGTCGCCGGGCGGGCAAAGCGCCGGTAGAACCCCTCTATACCCTGGCGGATGCCCAGGCCGCCATCGATCTGTTGGCCCCTGTGGAATACGGGGAGCGGGTGCCCCTGTGCGGCGGTATCTCCTTCCGGCTGACCGATGCGGGCCACCTGCTGGGGAGCGCCTATGTGGAGCTGTGGATTCAGGAGGACGGAGAGGAAAAGAAGCTGGTGTTTTCCGGCGACATCGGCAACGTGGAGCAGCCCATTATTCGGGATCCCCAGCCCATCCACGACGCCGATTATGTCATCATGGAGTCCACCTACGGAGATCGGAACCACTCCGCCCCTGGCAGCTATACGGAATCCCTGGCCAGGATTTTGGACGAGACATTCCGTAAGGGGGGCAACGTGGTCATCCCCGCCTTTGCTGTTGGCCGCACCCAGGAGCTGCTCTACTTCCTCCGGGAGATCAAGGAACGGAAGCTGGTTTCCTCCATGCCCCATTTCCCCGTGGTCGTGGACAGTCCCTTGGCCTCGGAGGCGACGAAGATCTTCTCCGGAAACCTGACCGGTTATCTGGACGAGGATGCCATCGCGGTTCTCCGGCGGGACTCCGGGCTGTTCTGGCTGGAGGATCTGATCCTCACCTGCACCAGCGAGGAATCCAAGCAGCTCAACGAGGACCGAAATCCCAAGGTCATCATCTCTGCCTCCGGTATGTGCGACGCCGGCCGGATCCGTCACCATTTGAAGCACAACCTGTGGCGCCCGGAGTGTACCATTGTCTTTGTGGGCTTCCAGTCCCCGGGGACTCTGGGCTGCAGCTTGGTGGAGGGCAAAAAGTACGTCCGCCTGTTCGGGGAAGACGTGGCGGTAAAGGCAAAAATCGTCAACTTCCAGGGCTTGTCCTCCCACGCCGATCATGACCACCTGATTCAATGGGTCTGGCAGTTTGACTGCCCAAAGCCCACCGAGATTTTTGTGGTTCACGGAGAGGGCTATGTCTCTGAGGCCTTTGCTGCGGAGCTGGTGCGCATGGGCTACAGCGCCCACGCTCCCTTGTTCCAGGAGGTCTACGATCTGGCCGCTGGCCGAGTGCTCACCCCGGGGATTGAACTGCCCAAGAAGCAGGCCTCCAAGTGGCGGGCAGGCTCTCCCGCTTACCGGAAGCTGGAGGAGGCCGGCCGCCAGCTGGAGCTGGTCATCCGGAAGAACAAGGGCGGCACCAACAAGGACCTGGCGAAGTTCACCGATCAAATCCTGGCGCTGATTCGCAAGTGGGACCGTTAAGCGCCGATCAATGCCATTACAATAGCAAGCGAAAGACCACCGGATATCGGCGTTCACCCGATTTCCGGTGGTCTTGTGTTTCATGGGTGCCGCGCAGCCGCGGCGGAACCAATTCGTGATTGAGATCAGATGCTCATGGCGGTTGCGTAAGCGTTCCGGTTGGTGGTCTGAATTGTGCCGGGTTTCTTGCAGTCGCCAATCATGTAGAAGCGGTCTGCGGCGCCATAGAAAGACAGAGCCTCGTCAACCTTGGCGCGCATGCCCACAGACAGAACCACGGAATCGGCTTTCAGGTTGTGATCCACGCCGTCCTTATCGGTGTAGGTCACATGGTCCGCCGTGATTTCCTTGGCGGTGGCGTTCAGCACAAAGTGGAAGGTGGGGATCGCCTCCCAGGCGGCCTGGAACATGGAGCGGTAGTGCATGAAGGTGCAATCAGCCGCCAGCTCGTCGCGCATTTCCACCACGGTGACATTCTTGCCCTGCTGGGCCAGGAACATGCCGGTTTCCACGCCGACCTCGCCGCCGCCGATGACGACCACGTTCTGGCCGATCTTCTCGGAGTGCATCAGGGCGTCAGTGGCGACGGTGACATTGCTGCCGTCCACACCGGGGATCTTGGGAATCACCGGAGTCGCCCCGATGGCGGCGATGACAGCGTCGTAATCTCCACCCAGCTTTTCAGGGGTCATCTCGGTGTTCAGAACCACCTTGACACCCTGCTTCTCCACCTGGTGAATCAGATAGTCCTTGTACTCCTTCAAAGTCCACTTGAAGGGGACATATTCGGAGTGGGTGATGGCGCCACCCAGATGGTCTTCCTTCTCGAAGATGGTGACCTGGTGGCCCCGCTCCCGGAGGAAGAGCGCCGTACGCATGCCGCCGGGGCCGCCGCCGATGATGGCGATGTTCTTGAGCTTGGTGACCGGGGTGACCAGATACTTGTTCACAACTTCAAAACCGGCGATGGGGTTGACGGAACAGACGGAGGTCATGACGTCATGCTTGCCCCGACCATGGCACTTGTTGCAGCGCAGGCAGGGGACCACGTCATCATAGCGGTTCTCGTACAGCAGCTCGCCGTAATTGGGGTTGGAAATCCAGGACCGGGCCATGGCAACCAGATCCAGCTTGCCCTCTGCGATGGCCTTGTCCGCGATCTCAGGGTCAAAATAGCCGCCCACGTTGCTGACCAGGAAGTCCAGTCCTGCGGCCTTGATACGGCTGGCCAGCTCCAGGAAGGGAGTGGGATTCAGCTCAAAGGGGATGGGATGGTTGGGGTCTCCCTCGGCGGAGCGAACCTGGACGATGTCCACATAAGGCTCGAACATCTTCAGATACTCAATGCCCTCCTCAATGGTGTAGCCGCCCTTAGGCTCCTCAGCGGAGAACTGGATCTCGATGAGCATGTCATTGCCCACTGCTTTGCGGATCTCCTGGAACATCATAATGGAGAAGCGGGCGCGGTTTTCAGGAGAGTCGTTGCCGAATTCGTCGGTGCGCTTGTTGCCCAGGGGGGAGAGGAGCTGGCTGGGGATCTGAGCGCGATAGCTCATGTGGATGGTGACAGCGTCAAAGCCCAGCCGCTTATACAGGGCAGCCCGCTGCGCATAGCTCTTGGCGATCTTCACCAGATCCTCCTTGGAAATCTCGTCGCCGGTCTCTTGCAGCATCATGGAGGTGGCGCCGACGCCCGGACCCACAGGGGGATTGGCGTCGATCAGCTCCACGTTGCCCTTTTCATCTTCATAGCGGAATTTCTTGTTTGCGGAGAATAGGGAGCCGCTGACGATGGTGCCCACGGCATGCATGGCTTCCACCAGCTCCACCATGTAGTTCTGGCACTTGCCGTCCCGCATGTTGAACTCGGGGAAGTGGGCCATGTCCAGGGAGTCGGGCAGGGGAGGATGGCCGGGAAGCTCCGGGGCGTCCTCAACGCCGGCCAAGGTGACAAAGGCGGCGCCGGTGCGGGCGCGGCCCAGGAAGTTGTCGATGGTGGCGTCGGCGGGATATTCCTCCGGACCCTGGGAGAAGTGCATCAGGGAGTTGGAAGACTGCATGCGGTTTTTCAGGACGAATTTACCTACTTTAATGGGAGAAAGCAGATGCGGATAAGCCTGGGACATAAATAATTCCTCCTATCAATATTGATTCTGTTGGTTACTCATATATCTATTTTCCATGAGAAACGGGTAAAATACAATTGTCTTTTTTTACAGAATTTTTTAAAAACGACGGAATTTGTACAAAAAATGATGCAAAATCAGCCTGTCCGTATGAAGGTTTATGCTTGACGCGTTTTGTGCGGGAGCTGGGCCAAAATGATGGCGCCGAACATCAGGATGCAGCCCAGGATTTCCCGGCCGCTCAAATTCTGGTGCAGGAGCAGCCAGCTGGAGATTACGGAAATCACAGATTCCAGACTGAGGATCAGGCTTGCAACGGTGGGATCCATGTTCTTCTGACCCACAATTTGCAGGGTATAGGCGACGCCGGAGGAGAGAATGCCGGCGTAGAGGATGGGAAGCCAGCAGTCCAGCAGGGCGGGGAGCCGGGGCTGCTCAAAAATCAGCGCGCAGGCCAGGCAGAGCAGGCCGCTGACCAGGAATTGGATGCAGGACATCTTGATTCCGGCGACCTGGGGGCTGAAGTAATCGATCACCAGGATATGAAAGCTGAAGGCGATGGCGCAAAGGAATACCAGGGTGTCGCCCTGGGACAGGAAGAAGCCGCCGGTCATACAGAGCAGATAAAGGCCCACAAGGGCCAGAACTACGCTGATCCACACCGTGATACCTGGGCGTTTGCGCAGAAAGATGGAGAACAGGGGCACCAAGATAATATACAGGGCGGTGAGAAACCCCGCCTTGCCCACCGTGGTGTACTGGATGCCGAACTGTTGTAAGCTGCTGGCGGCAAAGAGGAGGACGCCGCAGCATATGCCCCCCAGGAGGGTGGCCTTCTGGCTTTGGGTGGAGGGCTGAGAGGCGCCCCTGCACCGCTCTGGCAGAAGAATCACCGGAAGCAGCACAATACCGCCCATCAGAGATCGGGCGGCATTGAAGGTGAAGGGGCCCATGTAGTCCATGCCCACGCTCTGGGCCACAAAGGCGGTGCCCCAGATGGCGGCTGCCAGCAGGAGGAACAGCGAATTACGCAGTGGAACTTTTTTCATATGTGGCCCTCGGATTATAGAACTGCGTTCAGGAACTGACGGGCCTTTTCGGTCTTGGGGTTGCTGAAAAACTCCCGGGGCGTCCCCTGTTCAGCGATGACGCCCTCGTCCATGAACATGATGCGGGTGCCCACCTCCCGGGCAAAGCCCATCTCATGGGTGACCACCACCATGGTCATGCCATCCTGAGCCAGCTGCTTCATGACGGTGAGCACCTCACCCACCATTTCCGGGTCCAGGGCGGAGGTCGGCTCGTCAAAGAGCATCACTTCCGGGTGCATGGCCAGGGCCCGAACGATGGCAATGCGCTGCTTCTGGCCACCGGAGAGCTGGGAGGGATAGGCGTTCGCTTTGTCCTCCAGCCCCACGCGGCGGAGGAGCTCCAGGGCCTCGGTCTCAGCCTCCTCCTTGGATTTCAGCTTCAGGCGGACCGGAGCCAGGGTCATATTCTTCATGATGGTCAGGTTGTTGAAGAGGTTGAAATGCTGAAATACCATGCCCATTTTCTGGCGCATTTTGTTGATGTCGGTTTTCGGGGCGGTCATGGAGATGCCGTCGAAAATAATTTCGCCGGAAGTGGGGATCTCCAGCATATTCAGGCAGCGCAGCAAGGTTGATTTGCCGGAGCCGGAGGGGCCGATGACCACCAATTTTTCCCCCTTGCTGATGTGCTCTGTAATGCCCTTGAGCACTTCATTATTGCCGAAGCTCTTATGTAAATCCTTAACGTCGATCACTTGCCCGCAGCCTCCTTTCCAGTTTGCCCTGAAGCCAAGTCAAAATCATAACCAATACCAGATAGATACACGCGATACCGATCAGGGGGAACATGGCCTCGTAGGTGCGGCCGTAAATGCCCTGGGCGGCGTAGAGCAGTTCCTTGCCGCCAATGACGGTGATCATGGAAGTGTCCTTCAACAGGATGATGAACTCGTTGCCCAATGCGGGGAGGATAGCCTTAAAGGCTTGGGGAATCACCACAAAGATCATGGTGTCCATATAACCCAGGCCCAGGGAACGGCTGGCCTCCGCCTGGCCGGGATCCAGGGACATCAGGCCCCCGCGGATGATTTCCGCCACATAGGCGCCGGAGTTGATGCCCAGGGTCAGAGCGCCCACAAAGGTGAAATTGCGGCTGCTGGAAAAGATGACCATCCCCATAATCAGCAGCTGCACCATCATGGGCGTGCCCCGGATGACCGTGGTATAGATCTTGCAAATCACGTTAAGAATGCCCAGAATCGGATTTTTGTGGCCGGGGCGCTGCTGGTCGTGGGCGGTACGGATCATTGCCACAATCACGCCCAGAAAAATGCCCAGTATCAGCGCCATAGCCGTGACAAGCAGGGTGGTGCCGACGCCGTTGAGATACTGCTTCCAGCGTGAGGCATCAATAAATGCCTGATAGAATTTTACGTAGAATACCTGCCGGAAGTCCAGGCTTTCACCGGATGCGATGAGGGATTTCCATTCCGTATAAAGCTCCATAATCCATCACCTTTCTATGTATTTCTGCACATATAACAAGAAGGGCGATTTACAATCGCCCTTCTTGGGAGTTCATTGGTTGTTTATTCAGCAGTGATGTACTTGTCGATGATGGTCTGGATGGTGCCGTCGGCTTCCAGCTCAGCCAGAGCGTTGTTCACAGCCTCCAACAGAGCGGTATTGCCCTTTGCCATGCCGATTGCGTACTCTTCGGTGACATACTCGGTTTCCAGAATGGTCAGGCCGGGATTCGCGTCCACAAAGGCCTGAGCGGGAGCACTGTCGATGACAACGCAGTCAACCTGGCCGTTCATCAGGGCCTGAACTGCGGTGATGCCGTTGTCGTACGCCACAACATGGTCTTCGCCATAGTCGTCGGTGCAGAAGATGTTGCCGGTGGTGGCCCGCTGGGTGCCGATGGTATAATCACCCAGGGTGTCCAGAGTCACCTCAGAACCCTCGGGGACGATAATCACCTGGGTGGAGGTGGCATAGGAATCGGAGAAGTCCATGACCAGCAGGCGGTCATCGGTGACGGAAACGCCAGCCATAACGATGTCGCTCTTACCCTGCTGAACTGCCAGCAGCGCGGCGTCAAAGTCCATGTCGTCGATCTGCAGCTCCAGGCCCAGCTTCTCAGCGATGGCGCCTGCCACCTCAATGTCAATGCCCTCGAAGCCGCCGTCGTCGGTGGTGGACTCATAGGGCGGGAATGCAGCGTTGGTGGACATGGTGAGAACGCCGGCGGTGATGGTGGTCAGCTCAGTGTCCTCCTCAGCGGTTTCCGTCTCAGTGGATTCCGTCTCGGTATCAACGTCAGCCTCTTCAGCAGCTTGGGACTCCTCAGCGGTTTCGGTGGTCTGGGACTCCGCAGGGGTCTCGCTGCCACCGCCGCAAGCTGCCAGAGACAGGATCATCGCCAAAGCCATGATCAGCGCGATTAACTTTTTCATTTCAATTTCACTCCTTAAATGTAAGACAGGAAGCTATATTTGAGCTTCCTCTGCACGAACCTATTTAACATCTTTTAAAAAACGATGTCAACATTAAAAATTTATTATTCAATATGCAATTTGAAAATTTATGCAAATTGAATGAATAATTCAAGAAAAAGGGCCTGGAAAAAAGGAAGCTGACGAATCAAAAAACGGACCTTGGGCGCCGAGAGACGGGCTTTTCCTATTTCTTGCTCTGGGCCTTCAGGCTTTTGATCAGCTGATTCTGGATGGGCAAGCGTATCCGTTTCGGATACTTCAGGGTGTAGCTTTTGAGAATGCGGGCGGCGTCTTCGGCAAGGAGAAAGGGGATCAGCTTTTCCGCGTGCTGCTGGGCGGCGATCATCATCCAACTTGCGGAGGAATTCTTAGCGACAAGGGACTCCGCATCCAAGATCCAGCGCACCGCCTCCGTCGCTTCCTCCGCTGTGGGGGGCAGGGAGGCCATCTCCTGGACGATTGCGGCAATATCCTGGAAGAATTGTGTATGGCCGGGATCCTTCTTGGGGTCATTGCCGAACCCAAACAGACCGTCTGTCAGCTTTGCGTTGGCATACAGATCCCGATTGAACTGAGTATATTCGTGATAACGGGTTTTCAATTGATCAATGCCAGCCATGGGAAGTTCCTCCTGAAAATGATATATTTTATGATAAAACGCCGGATAAAACTTGTCAAGGCGACCGGATCCGACAGACTTCAAAAATTCTGGTTTTGTGAATTCAAAAACAGCCGG
>CAYLVH010000076.1:0-9058 GCA_964387095.1 uncultured Oscillospiraceae bacterium | reverse complement strand
GCCATGAACCTCAAAAAACTGGCCAGATGGCGGTGGAAGGAGAACTCTTCCTCCGGCTTTTCCCTTCTCTTCCTGCTCATTTTTGCAAGAAACCCAGCCTACGCATATTCGTAGACCGGGTTTCTCTACACGCCGCGCCTGAGCTTGTAGGCTAGGTATTAATTTCTCCGGCCATGTTGATGGAGAAGCAATCCCGGACGCTCTTTAAGTCATCCACCTGGCCCAGAACCCACATCAGCTTGGTGACGGCGGCCTCGGTGGTCATGTCGTAGCTCTCCACAACCCCCTGTTCCAGGGCCTTCTTACCGGTCTGATACAGGGAGAGGTTGGAGCTTTCGTAGAGGCACTGGGAGCAGACAACTACGGAGATACCCGCTTCCCGGACCTTGTGAAGCTCTGAAATCAGGTCCCGGCGGATGAAGTTCAGCCCGCCGGAGCCAAAGGCCTCGATGACGATCCCCTTGTAATGCATATTGATCAGCATGTCAAAGATCTTAGGGTTGAAGCCCGGGGTCAGCTTGATGAGGAACACGTCCTGACAGAGCTTGTCCCGCAGCTCACAGATGGCGCTGGGCCCGGGCAGGGCGGGGTCCACATGAAGGCCGCTGCCGTCCACATAGGCGGCATAGGGGGAGTTCACACTTTCAAAGGCGTTGAAGTTGGTGGTTCGGATTTTCACGGCCCGGCAGCCCCGAATGACAATGCGGTTGAAGGCCAGGAACACACCGGGGGTTCCGGAGGCTGCCATGGACAGGGCGGTGCGCAGGTTTTCCACCGCGTCGGTCAGGGGATTGTCAATGGAGAGCTGGGCGCCGGTGAGTACCACCGGGATCCGAATGTTTAGAAGCATAAAGGTCAGCGCTGAGGAAGTGTATGCCATGGTGTCGGTGCCATGGGTGATGACAACGCCGTCGAAGCTGTTGCGGTTTTCGTAGACCACCCGGGCGATGGTCTGCCATTCCTCGGGCTGGATATTGGAAGAGTCCAGCTGGAGCAGATCCTGGACAGTGATCTGGTAGTGGCTTGCAATATTGCCGATGAGCTGGACCAACTGATTCCCCTCCATGCCGGGGGCAAGCCCCTCGCTGGTGGGCAGGGATGCGATGGTTCCGCCTGTGGTCAGCAGTAAAATCTTTTTCACGCCGTTTCTCCCTTCGGGCTGTCTTTCGAAAAGATGATAGCGCTTTTTCCTCGGGTTGTCAATGCGGGGCGAGGCTTAAAGCAGGGAGGTCAGCAGCCAGATTCCCCCGGTGAGCGCGGCGCCCACAGCCATCCAGAAGACAGGGGACAGGAGAATCCTGCGGTTGGGGCGTAGGGGGTGGCTGCGCAGATAGCAGGAGGCCACGTTGCCTGCCTCGGCCAGAACCTGATCCGCCGAGACACCCTCCCGGTTCAGGGCCTCTTCCCGGAGGAAAAACACTGCCTGCTCAAAAAAGCGGGGGTCCGGAGAACGAACCACGATGACGCGCTTTGACGTACCTTTGACCATATGAAAACACCTCTCCTTTACCTGGTTGTCCTTTCCAGTGTAACCAGAAAAAAGGAAAACTATACGTCACTTGAGACGTTTGGAAATTCGGAGAACCACTGCGGTCCGGTCGTCCCGGCTGCCGCCCTGGGCGGAGCTCAGGTTCAGCAGGGCCAGCGCCAGGGAGCGGGAGTCTAGGTTCCCCCCGTTGAGAAGGGCCTTCCGGAGCCAGTCGTCGTCCAGCCCGTCGGAAATGCCGTCGCTGATGAGCAGCACGGTGTCCCCATGTTCCAGGGGGAGATGGGTGACGGCGGGGGACTGCGCCACCCCGGAGGCCCTGGCGGGAAGGGAGCCGCCGGAAATGCGGTGAACTTGGCTGTCCCGGCAGAGGTAGGAGGGGGCAGCCCCCAGTTTGAACAAGTTCGCCTGGCAGGAGAATAAATCAATGGTCAGCAAATCAATGGTGGAGTAGCCGCCGCCCGCCTCTCCCCGGAGGCCCATGGCGCTGCAGACGGTTCGCAGGGCGGCTTCAGGCTCCAAATCCGCCTGGAGAAGGCACTCCAGCAGGCGGATGACCAGCTTGCTCTCCCTGGCCGCCCCCTTCCCGCAGCCCATGCCGTCACAGAGGATCACCCGGAGAACACCGTCCGCCCCCTTGAACCACCGGCAGGTGTCCCCGGAGATGCTGTTGCCCTCCCGGGGCAGGGAGGCGATTCCAGCGGAGACGGAGTAAGGCTCCAGCTGCACCAGGGTCAGGCATTGGCCCTCCGGCTCCGCACTGAGGGAGCCCCGGCGCAGGGGGAGGGAGAGCAGCCCCGCCACTGCCTCAATGATTTCCGGGGTGTCCGCCAGGGAGAGGTCGCTGCCCAGCAGCTCCACCATCAGGTGGCCGCTGCGGTCGTAGATGACGCGGCCCTGGGCGGGGATGCCCCGCCCCCGGAGAAAGCCCTCCAGCTTGCGGGTGCGGATGTTGTCCAGGTGGGGACGGGCGGAGAGGGCAGAGGCTGCGTCGGAAAGGAGGTGTGCCAGCTCCTGATATTGGCTGCAGACGGCGGTCCGACTCTCCCGGATGCGGGCCTGAAATTGACGCTGGGCCAACAGGGTGGCTAGCTCCTGGTTGACCGCCGCCAGGTAGGCGGAAAAGTGGGTGCAGCGATCTATAAATTGAGGCGGGAAGTCCTCGGGAACCCCTCGGCCGCGTTTGATGAGCCGGGGAAAGACTCCGGTCAGGGCGGACCGGGTTTCAGAGTACTGCTGCCGCCAACAGCGGTTGCGCTTGATGCAGCTGATGCAGATCCGCTCCGAAGCCCGGATAAAAACCAGCATAGGCTCCGGAGGTTCCCCGCTGGATTCGCTGAGGGAGACACGCAGATTGTCATAGATGCTGCGGAATGCGGCGGATTGAGCGTCCAGACGGTCCCGAACCTGAACCATGGCGGGGATTGCCGGGGGGATTGTGGGAGGGAGGACCTCCCGCTGCCGCACCGAGGAGAACCAGCGCCGGGGGAGGAGCAGCAAAATACCGCCTGCCAGCATGGCCTCAGCCAGCATGGCCAGGGAGGAATATTCCCAGGCTACGGAGATTAGCACCGCGGCGACCAGGCAGGCGGCTGCCCCCCGGAAGCGGTGTCTTCGGCCGGAAAAGCCCGCTGCCATGCCAGACAGGCAGAACAGGGCGGTGTGATAAGAGGCCTCCGCCAGGGGCAGATCCACCGCGAAGCCGAAGAGCACCCCAGCGCAAGCGCCTGCTTCCGGGGAATAATAGGTTCCCAGGAGGAGGACGATTGTCAGCCCGCAGCAGCGGGCCGGGGAAAGCCCCGCCAGGGTGAATTGGGCCAGGGCGGAGAGGAGCGCCGCCGCCAGGAGGAACAGGCAGGCGGCTTGAACCGGGTCCTCCGTCCGCTCTTTCCGGAACCACTGTACCAGATCGGTGCAGATCCCCGGAGCGGTCCCGGCGGGAAACAAGGCCCGGCGGAAGCACCAAACCGTCCCGGCGGTGAGGGCCCCTTCCAGGAGGAGCAGCCCAATGGCCCGGGGGACCCAGTTCTGCTCCGACAGAAGGGGGATGCCCACCAGGAGATCCATGCCGCCGGCCACCAGCGGCATAAAACAGAACGTCCGGAACAGCCGGGTGTCATAAAAGGCGAACGCCACCGCATAGATTAGTACAGCGATGGCCGCATAGCGAAGCCCGTCTGTCAGCCCCACGGCGGAAACCGCGCCCAGGCAGACGCCTACCAGGGCGGCGGCCCCTCCGGCTCCCGGCCCCGCGGCCCTGATGAGCCCCAGGCCAAAGGGGGTGCATTGCCCGCCGATTTGCCCTCGGGCCAAAAGATGCCCCATCAGCAGCCAGGCGGCGCAGGAAACCCCTTGGGTAATCAGGGGGGTGTCCAGGGCGGACTGCAACACCGAGCGGGCCTGGGTCCCAAATTGGCGAAGCTGCGTGAGGAATATGTCCTTCACCTTCATGTAATTCCATCCTTCCGTATTCAGTTTGTATTTAGTATAAAAAGAGGTAGGAAAGAAAGCAGTCGGGAAATACTCCGGGAAAGGGAAATCACGCCATCTTGCAATTCAATCGGTTTCCTGTTATACTAAAACTGATATGGTATGCAACACTGCGGAAAGCGGTGATTATGAATAAAGGAACGAACCTTTTATATGAAATTTGAATCACTTAACATTATCAAACCCATTTTGGAGGCATTGAGGGAACAGGGGTATCAGACCCCCACCCTCATCCAGGAAAAAGCCATTCCCCCTGCGCTGAAGGGCCGGGATGTGTTGGGCTGCGCCCAGACTGGAACGGGAAAAACCTGCGCCTTCGCGGTTCCCATTCTTCAGCGGCTGAATGCCAAGCCAGACGAGTCTCACCCTGTCCGGGCCTTGGTGCTCACCCCCACCCGGGAGCTGGCCATTCAGATTCAGGAATGCTTTGAGGCCTATGGAAAATATCTGCCCCTGCGCAGCGTGGTTATTTTTGGCGGCGTCTCCCAGGTGCCCCAGGTGGCCGCCCTGAGGGAGGGTGCGGACATTTTGGTGGCCACCCCTGGCCGCCTACAGGATCTTCACGATCAGGGCCTCGTTGACATGAGCCATCTGGAGACCCTGGTCCTGGATGAGGCGGACCGGATGCTGGATATGGGCTTCGTCCACGACGTGAAACGGATCCTGGATTGGCTGCCCAAAAAGAAGCAGACCCTGTTCTTCTCCGCCACCATGCCCAAGGAGATCACCCGGCTGGTGGATTCCCTGCTGCACAATCCTGTCCGGGTGACGGTCAACCCAGTCTCCTCTCCGGTGGAGATCATTCAGCAGCGCCTCTATTTTGTGGACAAGAATAACAAAACCGCCCTTCTGGCGGACTTGTTGGAGGAGAACCAGGTTTCCTCCGCGCTGGTGTTCACCCGGACGAAGTACGGCGCCAACAGGGTGGCCGGGGACCTGGTCAAGCGGGGGATCAGCGCCGCTGCCATCCATGGGAATAAGAGCCAGACCGCCCGACAGAACGCGCTGGCGGGCTTCAAGGAGGGCACCGTCCGGGTGCTGGTGGCCACGGATATTGCGGCCAGGGGCTTGGATATTGAAGAACTGCCCTTTGTGTTCAATTACAACCTGCCGGAGGTGCCGGAGACCTATGTCCACCGCATTGGTCGTACCGGCCGGGCGGGGCACGAGGGCGTGGCCATTTCCTTCTGCGACTTCGGAGAGAAGTCGCTGCTCCAAGAGATTGAAAAGCTGTTGGGGAGAAAGATTCCTGTGGTCAGCGACCATTCCTACCCCATGGTGGTTCTGGAAGCGCCCAAGAAGGACAAGCGCGGCCGCACCATCAACCCGGAGGATCAAGAGGCCCGGGCTGCTGCCAAGGAACAGCGCCGGACAAGGGATGAGGCCAACAAGGCGGCAGCTCAGGAACGGAAGCGCAAGGCTAACCGCGTGGCCGCGGGGCTGCCGGAGGACAAGCCTCAGCTGGAGACAAAGAAGGTCTCCAAGCCTGTCCCCCAGGAGACGCCGGTGAAGGAAGAACCCAAGGGGAACAAGGCCAAGCCGAAGCGGGCGGAGGACGCTGCCCCGGCGGAAAAGACCCCGAAGAAGCGCCCATACACCCGCCCTGTCCGGACGGGCAATCTGGAGGATTTTCTGAAGGATTTGCCGGAGGACGATCAGGAATATGACTACTCCGAGTTCCCTCTGCTGGCCCAGTGGAGCAAGCAGGGAAAGCCTGCGGACAAGTATGTGGACGCCACAGACCGGATGTTTGCCACCCACAGCTCCCGGTATCATACTGCCTACGCCCAGGAGCGGGGCGGGCGAGCTTATCGTGAGCCTGAGAAGCCCAAGAAGCAGGAACCCAAAAAACAGGAGGCACCTGTGAAGCAGGGAAAGGCAGAAAAGAAGCAGGCGGTGAAAGGGACTGCTCAAACGGCCAAGCCCGCCGCCAAGGGGGAAACAGCCAAGCCGAAAAAGGCGGCGGCAAAGAAAAACGGCGGGAAGAAGCCTGCTGGGCAGAAGCGCAAGGCGGCGCCTGTCCAGGTGGCCTCCGTTCAGCCGCCCCAGGGTCGCCTGCTGCAGGTGCAGAAGAAAAAGCGCCGCAGGGATAGCCGGCCGCCGGTCATGGAGCGCTCCCATTACGCCACGCAGAAGGACTCCACAGAACAGAAGTCTCTCATGAAACCCTATTATATTACAAAGGACTGATTTGCTGGCGGACGAGAACCGTCCGCCGGTTTTCTTATGATTTAGGAGATGAAGCATCATGCCATATGCCGCAGGGACCTATGATGTCGCGGTCATTGGCGCGGGCCATGCCGGGATTGAAGCGGCGCTGGCCAGCGCGAGGCTGGGCTGCCGGACCCTGTGCTTTTCCGTCAATCTGGACGCCGTGGGCAACATGCCCTGCAATCCCGCCATCGGCGGCACCGGAAAGGGGCATTTGGTCCGGGAGCTGGACGCCCTGGGCGGAGAAATGGCCCGGGCAGCGGACAAGGCCTGCATTCAGTACCGCACTCTAAACCGGGGCAAAGGCCCAGCGGTACACTCCCTGCGGGCTCAGGCGGACCGCCGCCGCTATCAGGAGGTCATGAAGCAGACCTTGGAACAGCAGGAGAATCTGTTTCTGAAGCAGGTGGAGATCACCGAAATCCTGACAGAGGACGGGCAGGTCACCGGGGTTCGCACCCATACCGGGGCCACCTACCAGGTGCGGGCTGTGGTCATCGCCACCGGCACCTATTTAGGGGGGCGCACCATCGTGGGCCAGGTGATCCGGGACTCCGGCCCGGACGGCTTGCAGGCTGCCCTGTCCCTGACCGGCTGCCTGAAGGAGCTGGGCCTGGGGCTGCGCCGGTTCAAGACGGGCACCCCTCCAAGGGTCAATGCCCGCAGCGTGGATTTCTCAAAAATGGAGATCCAGTACGGCGACGAGGACCCTCTGCCCTTTTCCTTTTCCACCCGCCGCCCGTTGAATAACCAGGCGGTGTGTTATTTGACCTATACCAACGAAAAAACCCATGAGATCATCCGGGCAAACCTGGACCGCTCCCCCCTGTATAATGGGGTCATCGAGAGTACCGGCCCCCGCTATTGCCCGTCGATTGAGACAAAGATCGTCCGCTTTGCGGACAAGCCCCGCCATCAGCTGTTTGTGGAGCCCATGGGCCTGAACACAGAGGAGCTGTACATCCAGGGCTTTTCCACCTCCATGCCGGAGGATGTGCAGATTGAAATGCTGCATACCGTTCCCGGCCTAGAGGGGGCGGAGATGACCCGCTGCGGCTACGCCATCGAATACGACTGCATCGACCCCAGGGAATTGAAGCTGACCCTGGAAACCAAGCGCATCTCCGGCCTGTACGGCGCCGGGCAGTTCAACGGCTCCTCCGGCTACGAGGAGGCGGCGGCCCAGGGCTTTGTGGCTGGGGTCAACGCGGCCCTGAAGGTGCTGGGGCGGGAGCCCATGATCCTGCGGAGGGATCAGGGCTATATCGGCGTGTTGGTGGACGACCTGGTGACCAAGGGCACCAACGAGCCTTACCGCATGATGACCAGCCGGACGGAGTACCGCCTGATCCACCGCCAGGACAATGCGGATCAGCGGCTGACGCCGGTGGGGCACACCATTGGGCTGGTGGACGACGAGACCATGGCCAAGGTCCAGGCCAAATACGCCGCCGTGGCGAAGGAGTGCAAGCGTCTGGAGCACACAGGCGTGGCCCCCGGTGAGAGGCTGGACAACCTGTTGGCCGAATTGGGGGAACCACCCGCCCCCAACGGCGCCCGCTTGGGGGACCTTCTGCGGCGGCCCAGGATCACCTATGAGTATCTGCGACGCCTGGGCGAGGCAGAGGAGGGCCTGAGCAAGGACGTGGTGGAGCAGGTTGAGATCACCATGAAGTATCAGGGCTACATCGACCGCCAGAACCGCAAGCTGGAGGAATTCCGAAAAATGGAGGGCCACAGGCTTCCGGAGGACTTGGATTATGCTAGGTTACAGGGCCTGCGGCTGGAGGCCCGGGAAAAGCTGGAGCAGATTCGGCCCATGAACCTGGGCCAGGCCAGCCGGATTTCCGGGGTGAGTCCGGCGGATATTGCCGCCCTGATGATCTGGCTGGAAAAGGCGGGGTCATAATAAAAGACGCGGAGGTAACAGCAATGAGGCTTGTTGACTTAACCGTAACCATTCGGGACAGCATGGAGGTTTATCCAGGGGATCCGGAGGTGAAGATTTCTCCCGTTGCGGAGATGCCAAAGGATCCGTGCCGCCTGGCAAGGCTGTCCTTCGGCTCCCATACGGGGACGCATATTGACGCCCCGGCGCACATGTCACTGAAGGGGGCGACCCTGGACGAGGTGCCGGTGAATCATTTCCTGGGCAGGGCACAGGTGTTCCCCTGGAACACGGACTTCGGGCAGGTTGACATGCGCTCCCTGGATTTTGTTCTGCTGGACTTCGGCTGGGCAGAGCGGAGAAGCGGAGGGGAGTTTTACCAGGACTATCCCGCCATCAGCAGCCGGAATGCCGCCATCCTGTCCATCGCGGGGCTGATGGGCGTGGGAATGGACACGCCCTCCGCAGACAACAGCGAAACCGAGCTGATAAACCATCATATCCTGCTGAACAGCGGACTCATACTCATCGAGGGGCTGTGCAATCTGGAACAGCTGGGGGAAAAGTCCTTCCAGTTTGTCGCCCTTCCCATGAAGTGGAAGCGGGCGGACGGCGCGCCCTGCCGGGCAATCGCGATTTTGGAGGAATGAGAATGGGATCCCGCAGAGAGGCGGAAAAGGGCGGCTGCCGCATGGATCTATTGCAGGCCAGGGGAAACACCTGGTATCTGGCGGATTGGCAGCTGATTCCCCTGTACCGGGTGGGGGAGGACAAGTGTATCCTGTTGGACACCGGCCTGCTGGGGCAGCGGGAGGCCATCGAGGGGACGCTGCTGGCCCATGGGCTGAAGCCCATCGGGATCCTGGGTACCCACGCGCACACGGACCACTCCCCCAATCACCGCTATTTTCAGCGAAAATATCAAATTCCGGTGGCCCTGCCCCTGGGGGAGGCGGGGCTGTGCTGTACCAGGCTGAATCTAA
>CAYLVH010000075.1:0-9441 GCA_964387095.1 uncultured Oscillospiraceae bacterium | reverse complement strand
CACTTTGTTCAGCTTTGTTGCAAAAATTGATTTCCGTGCTTTTGCACGAGATTCGATTGACTTTTCAGACCATCTATGCTACTATTAAATAAAAAAAGTTTGCCCGGCGACGGGAAAGAACAGGAAGAATTCCAAAAATAAGGAGGTATTTACATGAAGGAGAAAAGGAAGCGGTTGACTGCGCTGGTTTTGGCGCTGTGCATGTGCCTGGGGCTCTTGACTGTGGGGGCCAGCGGGGAAACGGTGGCGTCCCTTGACAGTGGCACCGGAGAAAACACCGCTTTGCCAGATTACATGCAGGTGGAGCTGGACGACGGGGAGCTTGATTACACATCCGCCAACTCAGTTACCATGCAGATCCCCTGTGAATCAAGAAGCGGGATTTATTTCCTGAATGGCAGTGAACTGTCGTTTTATTCGCTGTTGGATAATACATATGTGTCGGTGTACACGTTCAGCCGCTGCACCAGCGCCTACGCGGCAAACGGCAGGCTCTATGTCCTCTCTGGAAGCGACTGCTATGTATTCGATCTGGAAAGCTGCAGCCTGGAAAGCACCCTGACCCTTGACAGCGGCGGGACTGCCATCGGTGCGGATGACAGCGGGCGGATCTATCTGGCTGTCTCCACTTCGGAAACCTATGAACTGCTTCTGTACACCCCGGACGGAACCCTGTTATCCGGCACGGAGGTGGAAGCCCGCGTCTATAGTTTTAACGGCTTTGACGCGGACACAGGAAGATTCTTTATGGAATCCTATTACAACTGGATCTACTTTGGGTATGACCATCCCGGCCGTGCCCTGACCATGGGGGTTGTGGAAGACGATCAGATCTCCTTTGTGGATACCTCCAGCTCTGTGGTGGTATCCGGGCTGCTGGGATACAATCTGAACTGCATTGAATACCTGTGCCAGAATTACTATCTGTGCCATCAGACCGGCGCGGCGGTCATTGGCGGTAAATATGTTGTTACCTCCAGTGTGACGTATAACCGGGTCCAGATTTTTGAGCTCCCTGAAATGAACCTCTGCCTTTCCTTGAACAGAACGACAAAGGAATACGATTCTGGCGACTATTATTATGACACCTCCTGTATCGGCGTGCGGGCGGTCTATAATGAAGCTAAGGACAGCATCATTGTCTACGAGAATGGCAAGACCCTCAACGAATACGACACGGAAACCTGGGAAATCATTGGCACGTATCAGACGCCGTATTATGTGTTTAATATCTTGACCATGGGGGATTATGTCATTGTCCTGGAAAAGGAAGATGGAAAATACTATATGGAAGTCCTGAACTGGGGGGCCACGGATGAGCTTTCCATCAAAGCCGACAAGACTGTGATGGCGGTGGGCGAGTCCCAGCAGCTCACCCTGGACCGGAGCACCGCATATGATACCCTGTGCACCTGGTCCAGCAGCGACAGCAGCGTTGTGTCGGTGACGGACAGCGGGAAGATCGTGGCGTGGAAAGAGGGCCAGGCGACGATCACATGCACGGGGTTCCTGGGGATCACTGCGGAGATCACCATTACCGTGTCCGGCTCCACGGTGACCACGCCCTCTGAGTATGAAGCTGCGCTCAGCGGGCAGGTTACAAATAACCTCTCGGATAACAACTACACGGTGTGGAGCTCCACCGTCGACTCCTATATCATGGAGAATGCCGACGGCACGCTGACCCGGGTGGAATACACCGGCAGTGGGGTGCTGGTGGAGACCTATTCCGCCGCGTATCAACTGCTTTCCAGCCAAACCCTGCCGGCGGAACTGGCGCGGTTCGGCGGATTTTTCAGCGGAGAGGACTATAATTTCCTGGTCTTTGGGCAGACCAATGGGGCGGAGAGCGACGAATCCGAAGTAGTCCGGGTGGTGAAATACGACAAGAGCTGGAACCGGGTGGATGCGTGCTCCATCTACGGGGCGAATACCTATATCCCCTTTGACGCCGGATCCCTGCGCATGGCGGAGGTGAACGGGAAGCTGTATATCTACACTTGCCATGAGATGTATGCAGACGATGACGGGACACACCATCAGGCCAATATGACCTTTGTGCTGGATGAGGCCTCCATGGAAGTGGAAGACGGCTATTATGATGTGATGAACATTGCCCAGGCGGGGTATGTCAGCCACTCCTTCAACCAGTTTATCCAGACGGACGGCACATATGTGTACCGGGTGGACCATGGCGACGCGAATCCCAGGGCGGTCAGTATTACACGCTGTGAAGTAGGAGGAAGCGTCACAAGCGTCTCCTATACGTATGCCTTGACCATCCAGGGCTCCTCTGGGGCCAATGCCACCGGCGTTTCTGTGGGCGGCTTTGAGCTGTCCGGCGACAACTGCCTGATTGCTGGCAACTCGGTGGATCAAAGTAGCAGTAGCACATACAGTGCCAGCGGGCAGAGGAACATTTTCCTGACTGTCACGGACAAAAAATATCTGACCACGGAGACGGTCTGGCTGACCAATTATAGCAGTTCAGACGGGATCACCCCTCGCACCCCGCAGCTGGTGAAGCTTGGGGAGGACCAGTTCCTGGTCATGTGGGAGGAATATAGCAGCTCCACAGGGAAAACCACCACGAAAGCGGTGACGGTGGATGGGGACGGGACCCAGACCTCCCAGATTGTTTCAATCCCGGTGCAGCTTTCTGACTGCCAGCCAATCGTGACCAACGCGGGGCTAGTGACATGGTATGTGACGGATGGGAGTGCGGCAACGATTTACGCGGTAAATCCCTATGACCTACCGAAAATGAAAGTGGATGTGACAGAGCTGTTCACCGACGTGTCCGCAGGCTCCTGGTACGCCACCTACGTCCAGCAGATTTATGACCTGGGCCTGATGACCGGCACCAGCGCCACCACCTTTGAGCCCAACGCCACCACCACCCGGGCCATGTTCGTCCAGAGCCTGTATGCCTACGCGGGGAAGCCGAATGTGGCGTTTAACTCCAAGTTCCAGGATGTGAGCGCAACTGTCTGGTATGCCAGCGCGGTCTCCTGGGCCGTGGCAAATGACGTCACCAGCGGCACTTCGGATACCACCTTTTCGCCCAATGACAGTGTGACCCGGGAGCAGATCGCCCTGTTCCTGTACGCCTATGCAGGGCGGCCGGAGGTCAGCGGACAGTTGACGGGCTTTACCGATGTGGCAAGCGTCCACGATTACGCTGTGAAGGCGGTCCTGTGGTGTACCCAGAACGGCATTCTCAACGGCTCCGCCAATTCGGATGGCACCAGGTCCCTGAATCCCCGGGACAACGCCAAGCGCTCCGAGGTTGCCACCATGCTGGTGGGCTTCACGAGCTTCATGAAAAATCAGTAATTAGATCGAATATGCTTATGGGGGCTGTCTCGCAAGAGACAGCCCCCGAATTGTGTTTTTCTTTTAGAATATCAATCTTCCGTTGCAAACTGGCTGTTATAGAGGTTTGCGTAAAACCCGTTCTTCGCCAGAAGCGCTTCATGGGTTCCCTGCTCGATGATACGTCCCTGGTTCATGACAAGGATTTTGTCGGCATTCTGAACCGTGGAGAGTCTGTGGGCCACAACAAAGCTGGTGCGCCCCTTCATAAGCTCCGCGAACGCCCGCTGGATGCGGATTTCGGTCATCGTGTCGATGGATGAGGTGGCCTCGTCCAGGATCAGCATGGGCGGCAGGCACAGCATGATGCGGGCGATGCACAGCAGCTGCTTCTGTCCCTGGGACAGGTTGCCGCCCCCCTCCGCGATCAGGGTGTCATACCCCTGGGGCATGCGCATAATAAAGCTGTGGGCGTAAGCCTTCTTCGCTGCGGCGATGATCTCCTCCCGAGAGGCGTCCGGGCGCCCGTAGGCGATGTTGTCCCGGATGGAGGCGGACCTGAGCCATGTCTCCTGGAGCACCATGCCGTAGCTTGTGCGCAGGGACTCCCGGGTGATCTGCCAGACGTCGAGGCCGTCCACCTGGATGGAGCCACTCTGCACATCGTAAAACCGCATCAGCAGGTTGATCAACGTGGTCTTGCCGCAGCCAGTGGGGCCTACGATGGCAATGAGCTGGCCGGGGTTGACGGAGAGGTTCAGATCCTGGATGAGGGGAACCTCCGGGGCGTAGGAGAAGCCCACATGTTCCAGACGAATCCAGCCTTCCGGCTCGTTCAGCACAACCGCGTCCTGGGGCTCCGGGGGGGCGGAGGGCTCGTCAAGTAGCTCAAAGACCCTGGCGGCGGAGGCGATGGAGTTCTGGAATTCGGTCAGCACGCTGGTGATGTCGTTGAAGGGCTTCGTGTATTGGTTGGTGTAGCTTAAAAAGCTGGAGAGCTGGCCCACGGTGATGGCCCCGGCAATGGCGGACAGGCCTCCGGCAATGGCGACGCCGGCGTAAATCGCGGAGTACATGAACCTGGTGGCCGGGTTGGTGATGGAGGAGTAGAAGGTGGCCTTCAGGGAGTACTCGGACAGCCGCCGGTTGATCTCATCAAATTCCTGGTTGGCCTCCTCCTGGTGGTTGAAGGCCTGGACCACCTTGATTCCCCCCAGCATCTCATTGGTAAACCCGGTCAGCTCGCCCCGGGTCTCGGACTGTTTTTTGAACATGGCAAAGGAGTGCTTGGAGATCAAGTCCGCCATCACAAAGGACAGGGGGCTTAGCAGGACCACAATGAGGGTGATCCAGGGGTTGATGCTGAGCATGAAGATGATGGTGCCGGCGATGGTGGCGACGCCGGTGAAGAGCTGGGTAAATCCCAGCAGGAGGCCGTCGGAAAACTGGTCGATGTCGGTGATGATACGGCTGATCAAGTCCCCGGAGGAGTGCCGGTCCACATAAGACAGGGGGAGCTCCTGCAAATGATTGAAGGCCTGGACCCGGAGATTCCGGACGATGTGATAGGTGATTTTGTTGTTGATGTGGTTCATAATCCACTGGGCCAGGGCCGTGATGGAAATGGAGACCAGGATTCCAGAGATGACGGCCAGAAGGCCGGTAAAGTCCACCTGGCCTTCGCCTACAATGTAGTCCACCCCCCGGCCGGTCAGGATGGGGATATAGAGGGTCAACCCTACGGTCAGGACGGAGAGGAAGAGGGAGAGGGCTACAAGGCCGCTGTATGGCCGGATATAGTGGAGGATCCGCCTCAGCGTCCGCCGGTTTGCCTCCTTTTTCCCGGCTGTTTCCTTACGCATGTTCTTCATCCTCCTTTCCAACGGACTGGGATGCGCAGATTTCCTGGTAGATGTGGTTGGAGCGGAGCAGCTCACGGTGGGTGCCGTATCCCACGGGGCTGCCGTCGTCCAGGACGAGGATGTGGTCGGCATTGCGGATGGCGGAGACCCGCTGGGAGATGATAAAGACCGTCATGGTTTCGGTGCTCTCCTTGATGGCTTTGCGGAGCCTTGCATCCGTGGCGAAATCCAGGGCGGAGGCGCTGTCATCCAGGATCAGGACGTCGGGCTGTCCCACCAGGGCCCTGGCAATGGTCAGCCGCTGTTTCTGGCCGCCGGACAGGTTGCTGCCGCCCTGCCGGATCATAAGCTCCAGGCCTTCCTGTTTGTCCTCCACGAATTCCCTGGCCTGAGCGATGTCCAAAGCCCGGTAAATCTCCTGGTCCGTGGCGTCCCTCTTGCCCCACTGCATGTTCTTCTTCAGGGTGCCCGAGAAGATGGTGGCCTTTTGGGGGACGATGCTGACATGGCTTCTGATGGAGGAGGGGCGCAGGGTTTTGACGTCCTGGCCAAACAGGCGGATGGTGCCGGAAGTGCAGTCGTAAAATCTGGGGATCAGGCTTGCCAGCGTGGATTTTCCGGAACCTGTCCCGCCGATGATCCCGATGGTCTCCCCGGGCATGGCGGTGAAGCTGATGCCGTGCAGCGTCTCCTGCCGGGAACCAGCGTAAGTGAAACCCACGTTTTCAAAGGCCACCGCAGGCACGGAGGGATCCGGCGTGGCTGCTGCTGCAATGGCCACCCGTCCGGTATCCGGGATGGCAGGCTCCACGTCAAAGACGGCGTTGACTCTGGCCAGGCTTGCCAGGGCCCTGGATAGGAGGATGACCAGGTTGGCCAGCTTCACAAGCTCCGTCAAAATCTGGGACATGTAGTTGATCAGGGCAATGACCTGTCCCTGGGTCAAATCCCCTGCATTTACCTGCCGGCCCCCAAAGTAGAGGACGGCGATGATCCCCAGATTGATTATTACATAGGTCAGGGGGTTTAAAAGGGCGGAGGTCTTTCCCACGAAAACCTGCTTTTTGTAAAGGCCGTCGGTCTCCTGGCGGAAGCGGCCCATCTCCTCTTTCTGCCTGGCAAAGGCCCGCACCACCCGGATGCCCAGCAGATTTTCCCTGGTGCTCAGGAGCACCCGGTCCAGCTGTTTCTGCACGTTCTGATAGAGGGGCATGCTGGCCACCAGGATGGCAAAGACCACAATGAGAAGCGCAGGGATGGTGACCACAAAGGGAACCGCCGCCTTGACGTCCACCGTAAACGCCATAATCATGGCACCGAAGACCACGAAGGGGGAGCGCAGGAAGATGCGGAGGAACATATTCAATCCGTTCTGGACCTGGTTGACGTCGTTGGTCATCCGGTTAATCAGGGTGGAGGTCCCGATGGTGTCGATCTCCTGGTAGGAGAAGGTGTTGATGTGGGCGAACAGATCGCTGCGCATGGCCATGCCTGCGCTGACGGCGGATTTGGCAGCGAAATACTGGGCGGTCAGGGAAAAGGAAAAGCCCACCACGCCCAGAAGGATGAGCAAGCCGCCCATTTTCCAAAGGTAAGGGCTGTCGCCCTGGGCGATGCCCACATCGATCATCTGCGCCACCACCAGCGGGACAAAGAGTTCGAAGGTGGCCTCCAGCATTTTGAACAGGGGCGCCATGATGGTGATGAGCAGATGCGGTTTTAGGTAGTTTAGTAACCGTTTCATTTTTTCTCGTCCTCCTGGTCTGGAGTTGGTTTTTGTGGATTCCACGTTCCCTTTCTGCTATAATAGAAAGGAATACTTCGGGGAAAGAAGGAAGGTCCATGAAATTTTATCAGCTGAAATATTTCCAGACTGTCTGTAAATATAACAATCTGACCCGGGCGGCCGAGGAGCTTCACATCTCCCAGCCGGGCCTGACCCATGTGATTCACGAGCTGGAGCGGGAATTTGGGCTGACCCTTTTCCTCCGCCGGAACAAGGGCCTGATCTTGACAAAAGAGGGCCGGCAGTTTCTCAACGAGACGAACCTGCTTCTGGAACAGGTGGATTCCTTTGTCAGCCACATGAAATTCCTGGGACAGGCTGACCAGGTCATCCAGTGCGGCCTTTCGCCAGCCAGCGCAACACTATTTTTCCCGCCCATTATGCAGGAGTTCCACCGGCAGTATCCCCAGATCAAAGTCAAGGTTGTTGAAAATGGGAGCATAATGAACCATCAGAAGATTCTGGATGGGGAACTCGACGTGGCGCTGTTGTCCTCCGATTCCCCCGTGTCCTCCGCCTTTGGTTCGTATCAGATCGCCGTCTCAAATATCTGCCTGTACATTTCCCTGGACCATCCCCTGGCCAAGGAGGAGTCTGTCTCGCTGCGGGACGTCTGCTCCGTTCCCCTTGTGCTCCTCTCGGAGGACTCTTTTTTGACGACCAACACCCTAAAAACCTGCGCCAAGTATAAGGTCACGCCGAAAATCATCCTGACAACCAATCAGATTGCCATCATAAAGCAGCTGATTGAAAATCATACCGCCGGGACCCTCCTGTTTCAGGGGACGATTCCGGAGCATGGCCGGTATCGGGCGATCCCTGTCCGGGAATTTCAGGAAGCGTATATCTATCTGGTCTGGAACCAATACAACCCCGTCAGCGTCGCGGTGAAGCATTTCATTGAGACCGCGAAACTGATCTATCCCCATCCAACGGCCGATTCCTATTGTAATGACAAGAAACTGGAAAGTCCAATACTTTAAAATTAGTCTGTGATTAATAAAAATTATGACAGGCGGCTGTCCGGCGGGAAAAGAATCAAGGTACCTTTACAAATTCACGGGGCTGTGCCATAATACCCGGGTAACTAGAAAAGGAGGCAGAGGACAGTTGGAAAAGCGCTATGAGACCTTGGACATAAACAACAAGCTCATCTGGAATTTCCGGGATATTGGCCATACCATGCACCGCATATCCGAGGGCAAGGGGGGCCAGAAACGGATCCTCATTATTTTGCGGGAGACCGGCGGCATGACCCGGAAGGAGCTGACCCGGCGGCTGGCCATTGCCCGGGCCTTTGTGGCGGACCCGAGGATTCTGATCCCGGACGAGGCCACCTCCAACGTGGACACCCGGACGGAGCGGGCCATCCAGAGGGCCATGCACCAGGTCATGGAGGGGCGCACCAGCATCATCATTGCCCACCGGCTCTTCACCATCCGGGCCGCGGATTTGATTGTGGTCACGGATCAGGGGCGGATTGTGGAGCAGGGCAACCATGAAAGCCTGCTGGCCCGGAAGGGCAAGTACTACGACCTGTATATGACCCGGTTTGCGGGCTTTGCCACCTGAGAAGAAAACCAGAAAAGGAAACAGGCACGGGGGAGACCTTGTGCCTGTTTTGCCGGTGTAACGGGGGATATTTTCCCCGGGCGCTTTCACAAAAAGTTCATAAAGTGTTCTCAAAAAGGCAAACATTTCCAGGGGAGATGCTGATATACTATAATCACCAACAGGAAAGATGTTTCCATCATACTCCTGCTTACCGGAGCTGGAAGTGGCAATCTCTTCTGCCAGTGGCCGGACTAAAAATAATCGGATTTTCATCCGTTTACATATACGTCTTTTTCATTTAACTCCTTCTTTTTCTCTTTTTGCAGCAGCGCCCGTCAGTTTCTAATCTGACGGGCGCTGCTGTGTTTGCCGGAAAAGCCGACAAGCACCCTGGAACATGCAAGCAATTTCTCGTGGAACCTTCAATCGCTGTAATCCGAATCGAATCCAAGACGATATCGATTTCGTAGTCGGGATAGGCCGCCTGAAGCTCCTGGAGGATGGAATCCCGGAGCTGCCGGAAATTCTCCTTGAAATTCACCATCAGGTCAAAGGAGAGGGCCTTCTTTTCCGGGGCGGCGTAGAAGGCGTGCATTCGGAGGACGGCGGGATAGCGGCGGAGGATCTCCTCCGGCTGCTGGTGGATGGCCACCAGCTGGGGGCCTGTGGAGTTGGAGACCAGGCCCGCGGCGGCCTTGAACACCACCAGGAGGACATTGACCCCAATGCCAATGAGGCTGGTTTGGATGATTTTTTGCTGCGATTCATACAAAGTATCTCCCCAGAACAAGGATTGCTGGAGAAGGCTGGCTGCGGCGAAGTTCCCCGACATCATCATAGTGTTATCCTATGTATAGGTCAAGATAAAATTGTCTAAATTTGGCATGTCCCCTCCAAGGGAGGCGAAATCCCTCCCTGGCTGGG
>CAYLVH010000074.1:0-9456 GCA_964387095.1 uncultured Oscillospiraceae bacterium | reverse complement strand
GAAATCAACCAGGAAGAAACATATGCCAGCGGTATGACATCTCTGTCCGTCATTATTGACTCTATAAGCGACTTATATGAGTTGGCCGAGATGATTGTCGATGTGCAGGTGCTTAGTACTGAAACAATTGATGTAGACGGCTTCCCTCAGATGATATTCACGACGGAATAGCCCGTCCCGTAAACCCGGCTTTCATCCACGGAAAAATTTGCAATAAAATATTCCCTCAGCTCGATGGCCTGACGGGCCGAGGTTTCACCCCAATCGGTGAGCCGGGCTAACACCACGATCATATCTTCCGGAAGCTCCGGCGCAGTCGGACAGGCAGAGCAAACAGAGACCGCATAATAAAAAGGCGGGCGCGCCCTCTTGCAATCATTTCATGGCTTATCGCTCCGTTTCATCTATTGATAAAGAGCAGAGACCGAATATAGGCCTCTGCTCATCGACTGATTAACTTTACTAGATGAAAATCTAACCATTTACAAAAAGCATATGAATCTTTCCCGAGGTTCCTTTTGCCAGTGCTGCCAATGTCTTCCTATCATCTCGCAAGAGTTTTCCGTTTCTACCTGGTTTCACGTCGTGGTTATTTCGCTTTTTCTATGCTCAGATCCAGGCTGCGGATGTGCTTTCGCAGCGGAAGGATCGCGGGAGGAGAGATGGAAAGCTCATCCACCCCCATGCGCAGGAAGGTCTCGGTAAGGGTTAAGTCCGCTGCCAGTTCGCCGCAGATTCCCACCCAGCAGCCGTGACGGTGCCCGGCCTCGACGGTCTGGCGGATCATACGCAGCACCGCCGGGTGATGGGGGTCATAGAATGCGTCCAGTTTGGGATTCTGCCGGTCAATGGCCAGCGTATACTGGGTGAGATCGTTGGTGCCGATGGAAAAGAAATCCACCTCCTGGGCCAGTTCATCGGCAATCATCACAGCGGCGGGGGTTTCGACCATAGCGCCCACCTCCACCTCCCCCATGGGGACGCCTTGCTCCCGCAGCTCCTTTTTGCACGCCTCCATCAGCTCCTTCGCGTCACGGACCTCCCGGACGGAGACGATCATGGGGAACATGATAGACACGCTCCCGTAGGCGCTGGCCCGGAGGATGGCCCGCAGCTGCTGCTTGAAGATGTCCTGCCTGGTCAGGCAGATGCGGATGGCGCGATACCCCAGGGCAGGGTTTTCCTCCTGGTCCAGCCCGAAGTATGCCGCCTGTTTGTCCGCACCGATGTCCAGCGTGCGGATAATGACCTTTTTTCCGGCCATGGTCTCCGCCACCCGCTTATAGGTGGCAAATTGCTGGTCCTCGCTGGGAAAATCCTCGGCGCCCAGGTAAATGAACTCGCTGCGAAACAGGCCGATACCTCTGGCATCATTCTGGAGGGCCAAACCAATGTCCTCCACATTGCCGATGTTGGCGTACACATCCACCTGCTGGCCGTCCAGGGTCACGTTTGGCTTTTTCTTGAGACCCTGCAGCAGTGCCTCTTGCTTCAAATCGATCTTCCGCTTCTCCTCCATGTTTGAGAGCAGTTCCGGGGCGGGATCGACGTAAACGCAGTGGTTATATCCATCCAGCACTGCCAGATGTCCCTCCCAATCCTCATCAAAGTCCACGCCGATGAGGGCGGGAATATTCATGGTGCGTGCCAAAATGGCGGTATGACTGTTGGTGGAGCCATGGCGGGTGACGAGGCCAAGCAGTTTGCTTTTATCCAGCTGCACCGTTTCGCTGGGGGTCAGGTCATCAGCGACAAGGATGACCGGCTCCTGGCCGAGTATACCGCCCTGGGCCTGACCAGTCAAAATGTTTACCACCCGATTGGAGACATCTTCGACGTCGCTGGCACGAGCCTTCATATAGGCGTCGTCCATGGCGGTAAAGGCGGCGGAGAAATTTTCACCCGTGGTGGCCACTGCATATTCGGCCGTGGCGTGCTGCCGTTCCAAGATTCCCTTGACGGCATCCAGATAGTCCTCGTCATCCAACATCATCTGATGAATTTCAAAAATAGCGGCGTTATCTTCGCCCACTTCATCCAGCGCTTTCTGATACAGATCCGACAGCTCCTCCTGGGCATTCTGCCGGGCGGCGTCAAAGCGGTCCCACTCCTCTTCCGGAGTCAGGCTGGAAACGGCCACCGCCTGGGTCCCGGCTTTGTGGTAAATCCGCAGCGGGCCAATGGCGATGCCGTTCAAAATAGACTTTCCGGTGGCTACCTGCATGAGGTGCTCTCTCCTTCCGTAATCATAGGTTCTCCTGGAAGAACTGCTCCATGGCCTTCAGGCTGGCATCCTCATCGCCACCCTCCACTGTGACTGTGACGGTGTCGCCGCCCTTGATGCCAAGGCCCATCAGCGCCATCAGTTTGGTGGCGGCGGCGGATTTGCCACCCGTCTTCTCCACGGTCACAGTGCTATCCAAGGCCTTGGCCGCCTTGACCAGCAGGCCGGCGGGACGGGCGTGAATGCCCACGGGGTCGGTAATCACATACTGAAACAGTCTCATGTCGTTGTGTGCTCCTTTCCTGTCTTCAACCTGGCTCCATTGGTCCGGATTACATCCCGGTACCAGCCAAAGGATTTCTTCTTGTAGCGGTTTAGCGTGCCGGAGCCGTCGTCATTCCGGTCCACATAGATGAATCCGTACCGCTTGCTCATCTGGGCAGTGGAGGCGCTGACCAGGTCGATGCATCCCCAGGCCGTATAGCCCATGACCTCCACACCGTCCTCCATGGCCTCCCGCACCTGTACCAGGTGGTCGTTCAGGTACTGGATACGGTAGTCGTCCTCCACCGTGGGCTGGCCATCGGGGCCGGTCACCAGCTGGTCCACCGCCCCCAGGCCATTTTCTACGATAAAGAGGGGCTTCTGGTAGCGGTCATAAAAGCGGTTGAGGGCATAGCGCAGACCCTTGGCGTCGATCTGCCACCCCCATTCGGAGGCGGGCAGGTAGGGGTTGGGAACGCCGCCCAGAATGTTGCCCGGCCCCCGCTCCACGGAGGGGGCCGCCGTCTCGCAGACGCTCATATAATAGCTGAAGGAGACGAAGTCCACCGTATTCCGGAGCAGTTCCTCGTCGCCCTCCGCCATTTGAATTTCAATTCCATTCCCCCGGAAATAGCGCTTCATATAGCCGGGATACTCCCCTCTGGCCTGGACATCACCGAAGAAGTCGTTTTTGTGCTCGGCTACCATGGCGGCGATTACATCATCCGGGGACGGGGTCAGCGGGTAGATGGGCATGCTCAGGATCATGCAGCCTACCTTCGCCTCGGGCATCACCTCGTGGGCAATCTTGGTGGCCAGGGCGCTGGCCACCAGCTCATGGTGGACCGCCTGATAGAGGTCCTGCTTGCTGAGCTTACGCTTGTCCGTGTAGATTCCGCCGCTGGAAAAGGGCTCGTGGAGCACGGAATTGATCTCATTAAAGGTCAGCCACAGCTTGACCTTGTCCTTATACCGGTTAAAAATTGTCCGGACATACCGCTCATAGAAGCCGATCATCTTCCGGTTCACCCAGCCGTTGTAGGCTACTGACAGGTGCAGCGGCGTCTCGTAGTGGGAGATGGTCACCATGGGCTGGATGCCGTATTTCAGGCATTCGTCGAACAGGTCATCATAGAATTGCAGCCCTTTCTCGTTAGGGGACTCATCGTCGCCGTTGGGAAAGATGCGGCTCCAGGCGATGGAGGTGCGCAGCACCTTGAATCCCATTTCGGCAAACAGCCTGATGTCCTCCCGATAGCGGTGATAAAAGTCGATGCCCACCAATTTCAGGTTGTCCGGCGTGGGGGCCTTTGTGACGGGGCCCCGGATGCCCCCCGGGGTCACGTCCTGGATGCTCCAGCCCTTTCCGTCCTCCTGGTAGGCCCCCTCGCACTGGTTGGCGGCAATCGCACCGCCCCAGAGGAAGTTTTCGGGAAATCTCATATCCATATGCGCCACTCCTTTTATTTCGTCTCAATGACTGGATCCAGGGGCTTTACCCGCTGGCCTGCCACGGGAAGAACCTGTGCAAAATCGACGGTATTGGTGATGATGACAGGGGTCACGGTGTCAAAACCCTCCTCCGCGATGGCCTCTAGGTCAAATTCCAGCAGCAGATCCCCCCGGTGGATCGCCTGCCCCTCTTTGACGCAGGGGGTAAAGTGCTTTCCATTCAAATTCACGGTTTCCAGCCCCACATGGATCAGCAGCTCCACGCCGCTCACGGAGAGCAGCCCCAGAGCATGATGGCTGTCTGGAAGATTCTCCACCGTGCCGTCAAAGGGGGCGTACACTTTGCCCTCGGAGGGCAGGATAGCGATACCCGCCCCCAGGATGCCGGTGGAGAAGGTCTCGTCCTTCACCTGCTCCAGGGAGGCGGTTTGGCCGGCCACAGGAGCGCCGATGGACTGGGCTTTGTCGGGCAGAATGGCATTCTCCCCGGTGGGCAGTTCCTGGGAGGAAGCGCCGGGATCACCGGATTCCGCTGGGACAGCAGGATCCTGAAAGCCCAGCACCCAGGTCAGGACGAAGGAGAGGACAATGGAAATAGCGGAGCAGATCGCCGCCATTGCGAAGTTGTTGGCCCGCTGCGCGTGGACAAAGATGGGCAGGGCCAGCAGTGAGGGAGAGGTGAAGGAGCTGGCAGCCACGTTCAGGATACCAGCGACCAGCCCGGTGAAACCGCTGGAAATGCAAACGGCGGTCAGGGGACGCTTCAGGGGCATGGTGACACCGTACAGGCCGGGCTCGGTGACGCCTGCAAACAAGGCCGAGACGCTGGAGGAGGCGGCAATCTGTTTCAGCCCGCTGTTTTTGGACCGGACCGCCACAGCCAGACAGGCGGAGCCCTGGGCCAGGTTGCTGATCAGCATGGCGGGTAGCATGAGGGTCTCACCGGCGGGGGTCTCCAAGGCGGCGAAAACCACCGGAATAAAGGCCCAGTGCATGCCGGTCATGACGATGAAGGGCATGGCTGCCGCCATGATGACATAGGCTGCGATGCTGACATGGGACTGAATGAACACCAGTATCGCTGCCAGTCCGTTGCCCACAAAGGAGCCCAGAGGCCCCAGGATCAGGAAGGCGATGGGGGTGGAAATTAGAATGATCAGCATGGGCTTCAGGAAGTTCTTGGTGAAGGCGGGGGTGATCTTTTCCACCAGCCGCTCGATATAGCGCATCACCCAGGCGGTCAGGATGGCGGGGATGATACTGGAGGAGTAGTCAAAGTTGGTGACGGGGATGCCCAGGAAGTTGATACCGTCGCCTGTCAAAGAGATGAAATCTGGGTGAATCAGAATGGCCACCACGGCAGTGACCAGAAACGGATTGGCCCCGAACTTCCGTCCGGCGGAGAAGGCCACCAACACGGGCAGGAAGTAAAAGGCGGTGTTGCCGATGACGCTGAACAGCTGCATCGTGGGGTTTTCCGCAGGTAGGAACCAGCCCAGAATGATGTTCAGTACCTGCACCATACCGGCACCGATAATAGCGGGGATCACCGGGGACATGCTGCCTGAGATGGCATCTAGCACCACGGAGACCGGGTTGCCTCGTTTGACCGGAGCCGAGCTCTTACCCTGGCCCCCGAATCTTCCTAATTTCACCAGTTCGTTGTAGCACTTGGCAACTTCATTGCCGATGATAACCTGGTATTGCCCCCCTTTTCTCATGACGCCCACTACGCCGGGAATGGCCTTGACCTGTTCGTCGCTGACGCGCTTTTCATCGTTTAAGACAAAGCGGAGGCGAGTCATGCAGTGGGTCACACTAGTGACGTTCTTTTCCCCGCCCAGCCGTTCCAGAAGCTGCTTTGCCGTCGTTGCGTAGTCCATAAAATTTCCCCCTAATGTTTATTATTGAATCTTGTCCATGGAGCTGTTTCTTCTACCCAAGTAATGGCCCGATGCCCTGTTCAAATCCCTAAGTTCAAGACTATTGTACAAAATCTCAATCACGGATAGAAGGTTTCATTTCTTTAGTATCAATCTAAAGGTTATGACCTTTTCCTGGTGTTTCTTTCACCCTTGAAGCGTGAGGAAATACAAACCGGCACGGCAGCATGAGAATCTCCACCAAAGGCTGCGTCCAAATGATGCCGTGGAAATGGAGAGGGGGTGCGGATCAAATAGGTCGCCAGGAAAAACGACAGGGTTACCGCTGCGCCGCCCTACACGCTAAAAGAGCCGCGTTTTTGATACTTTTTCCATTGCGAGCCCCAAGGGAAACCGCTGCCACCATAGTAGGGTTCCCAATTTATCCGATAAAAAGTATCCGCCAAATTGTAAATCATGGTCACAGGGTCAAGCTTCATATGATTTTCCTAATCAGTTAATGGAATTTCTTCCCACGGATTTTTCTTGATCTTACCTCAATAAGAAGCCACTGGATGAAACCCGTCAATATCCGCCTGTACGGCTCGTGCTTTATGGTCGGTACAGGAGGATTCTTTGTATGTGGATTGTTATGAATCGGGTCTCAGGAGCATAGCTGGTATTATCAGCGGCAGCGCTTTGACCGTCAGCTTATTTACTTCCCGAGTACCGGAAACTGCCAGATGGCTCACCATATTGAATCATCCTGTATTTATCATCGTGTTTGCTGCAATGATGATCCTGATCAGCCGTCTTGCCGGCAATCTGTCTGCAAAGGCGGTGGCCTACTGGGGAAGTGTGTCTGAAGAGGCAACGGAAGGGAACCGCCTCTTTAGCTTCTTTGGCTTTATCGGGCTGAAGAAAAACCGAAATGCGGATATTCGGATGTATAACCAGCAGAATCTGGTCAGCGCTTATTGGAGAAAAAACTCCGAGTTCGGTGCGGCTGGCAACCACGCAGAACTGGTTGCGGATGAGAACGGCAAGTATTATGAACTCTGGAACGCCCAGGCGCAGTATTATACCGAATAGGAAAGATGAACTTTACGTTTCTGTGTTGGGCATAGTTTCTCTTGATTATTCTATGAGTACGGCGAGCACACCATAAACACTATCCCTGTTGGTCGGGTCATCCAATAGGGCACCTGATCTCCCGGCTCTATGAGGATTTCGTGCTGGGTGATCTGCCCAAGGAGCGTTACAAGAAAATGTTCGCCGACTATGAGGCGGAGCAGAAACGGTTAAAGCTCGAAATTGAAGTCACTGAAGGATGGGTAGAGCAGCAGGAAGAAATGAACGGCGGGCTAGTTGCCTCCAATCCGGCAACTATGACTCAGCCATGACAAGACGCCTTGGTAAGTTACCGTTTTTTTACTCACCAAGGTGGGGCTATATGCTATATATATAATTTTCACAATCGGCTCAATAATATCTATTGCGGCTCATAGCCGGAACGATAGAATATGATTGAGGTGACGATTGTGCCGATTGCGATGTTATCTCTCCTGTCCGCCGGAAGTAAGAGATACCTTGCCAAAATCAACCCGCTCGTTAGCAGAGCATCTAAATCAACTTGCTCAAAATATGGAGAAACAGTAAAGCCAGTGGAGGTTCCGAAAATCCTCCGCTGGCCTTCTGTTTTGTCATATATATATATAGGGTTATCTTTGTCGGTTTCAATTTTTTGCCGAATGCGGCTCACAGTATTTGAGATGGCGCTCAAGCAGCTTTCGCTGTTTTCATGCCAGACTTCCTCGTAAATCTGCTCCTTGCTGAAGGAAGTTCCAGGGTGCCGGGCCGGAAAGGTCAATACACCATCGTATCTCGATAAAGATACATCCATTCCTTCTTTCAAAACCCGGCGCTGATGCAGCCGGATTTCCAAACCGGGATAAAGCAGAGTAGTAGAAGTGATTTGCTTCTTCCCGCAGTCATCTTCAGATAAGGTCATCAGAGTTATTTCGCTGATATCACCTTATCATCTGTAATTCTTGCAATTATTTCTATTTCACGCACACTAACCACCTCCCTAATGATATATAAGCGGCTCCTGAAGTGAGCAGGAACCGCCTACATATCTTTGTGCATTGATTTTCACTTTTTTACGCATATTGATTCCTTTTTCCTTTATTGCTTCATGTGACCGATCAAGCGGATAGAAAGCTTAACAGTTTTTCCTTCTGTGCGGCAAAGTCCCGCAGGCCCAGGTCGTATAACTCCCGTTCCGCCTCCTCTTTCATGGAATAGGTGCTTACGTGAAGCGGCTCACTGGGAGCTAAGACAAAGGCACTTCCGTCCTGTTCCAGCGCAAATACCTCCTTAAAATTTTCGTTGTATGTAATGTGACGGTGCTCGATCACGTCCACGATCTTGGGGTATTTGCGGCAGGCCCACCGATATAAAAGGCGCATTCCTTGGGGTTTCCGCACATAATTCCGGTTTTTGGAGAGGATCACCACAAGCCGGTCACATCCCTTTTCCAACGCCCGGCGGAGGGGGATGGCGTCCGCCAGGCCGCCGTCAAAATAGGGCACCCCATTCAGCTCCACCGGATGACAGGCCACCGGGATAGCGCTGGACGCCATGATCAGGCGGTAATCGTCCTGTTTCATAGCGTCCTTTCCAAAGTATTCCGGCTTGCCCGTCAGAGCGTTGGTGACCACCGCTTCGTATTCCGTGGGATTTTTCAAAAATGCCGGAAAGTCCAGCGGGTCTTTTCCGTCAGCCCGTGTCAAGTCACCATAAATATGTTGAATGCCGAACAGGTCGCCGGTTTTCAGCAGGCTTTTGATCCCGAAATATTCCGGGTCATGGATATGTTCCGTAAAAAAGCGCAGATTACGCTCTCGCTGCCCGGCCAGATAGGACACCAGATTCCCGGAACCTGCTGAAACACCGATGCAGTAATCAAAAGTAACTCCCTCATCCAGAAAACAGTCCAGAATTGCAGCATTGTAGGCGCACTTCATGCCGCCGCCTTCTAGGACCAGCCCAATCTTTTTTTGCTCTTTCGTAAATGACATCTCCTTCTTAGTTTGCTTGTAATGTCTGGCCTTGTTCCAACTTTCGGTAATACCGCGCTAGGATCTCCGCTAAGGTGATCTCCTGCATTTTTTTCCGCGCTCTCCTGCACTTCCCGGTAGCAGTCTGCCAGAACCAACTGGATATTCACTCCTACGCCGCAGGCTGGGTTGGTGTGGGTGTCCTGATGCAGGATGGGTTTGTCACCCTCCACGGCGCGGTAGGCATCCAGCAGTGTAATCTGCGCAGGTTCCCGGGCCAAGGCGGGCCGGGGATGTCCCTTGACGCTCGTGAGCAGCCCCCCCTTGCGCAAGGCGGACATAAGCTGGCGGATATAGGCGGGGTTTGTCTGGACGCTCTCCGAGATCCGCTCACTGGTCAGGTTTGCTCCCGGGTGCAGGGCGAGGAAAGCCAGGATGTGGACCGCATCGCTTAATTTGGTTGGATATTTCATAGGTATGTCCTCTCTCATGTCGATGTAAGAAATATTATAACCGCATATTGACAGGGATGCAAGTGGGTGTTATGACAAATACACGGAAATCAATTTTTGCAACAAAGCTGAACAAAGTG
>CAYLVH010000073.1:0-9509 GCA_964387095.1 uncultured Oscillospiraceae bacterium | reverse complement strand
CGGTTACCCGCCAGCCAGGATTTTCTCCTGACAGCAGATAACCGCTCTATGTTCAAATCATTTTTTCCGGGCTTATCCTATATTTTTCAGATTGCAGTGAGCCTTTTTACGCCTGTGTACCTTTAATTTCTCTACACCATTTCTGCATTCTATGGCATAGATATATATAAATCTTTATATGAGTCAATATGCGGAAAACCTTGATTCTATCACGTTTTATGGGCATTTGGAGACGAGCATTGAGATATAAAATCAGGAGCGCAACTTACAATACCTAATTCCATTTGTATATCCATCCTTTCGGAAATTAATTCTAATTGAATTATTATATCTGCTTCCCCCAAAAAGACAAGTCCCCCGGGAAAACTGCTGCCGGGTTTGACAGCCCTGGGGTTTTATGACATAATACATGTAAATTTTGAATTCACAAAGGAGGACAAGCCATGTCAGATCAGAACAGCGCTTTGATCGCCATGAGCGGCGGCGTGGACAGCTCTGTGGCGGCCTATCTGATGGTGCAGCGGGGCTATCGCTGTGAAGGCGCCACCATGCGGCTCTATCACAACGCGGACATCGGCGGGGACAATTCCTGCTGCTCTCAGACGGACATTGAGGACGCCGGCCAGGTGGCCCGGCAGCTGAAGATTCCCTTTGATGTGTTGGACTGCACTGTGGATTTTCAGGAGAAGATCATTCAAAAATTTATCCGCACCTACGAGGCCGGGGGCACCCCCAACCCCTGCATCGACTGCAACCACTATATGAAATTTGACAAGCTCCTGCAATTCGCCAAGGAGAAGGGCCTTTACTATGTAGTCACCGGCCACTATGCCCGCATCGAATACAGCCAGGAGCGGGACCGCTTCCTGCTCTATAAGGCGGAAGACCTCAGCAAGGATCAGAGCTACGTCCTCTACACCTTGAACCAAGAGCAGCTGGCCCACACCCTGTTTCCCCTGGGCAGTCTGCGCAAGGCCCAGGTCCGGGAAGTGGCGGCCCAACTGGACTTTGTGACCGCCCGGAAGCACGACAGCCAGGACATCTGCTTTGTCCCCCAGGGGGATTATGTGGAGTTTATGGAGACATACACGGGAAAGCGCTACCAGCCCGGCGCCTTCCTGGATCAGAGCGGCCAGGTGGTAGGCCAGCACAAGGGCGCTGTCCACTATACCCTGGGCCAACGCAAGGGCCTGGGGCTGGCCATAGGACAGCCGGTCTATGTCTGCGCCAAGGATATGGAAGCCAACACCGTCACCGTCGGCCCGGAGGAGGCCCTTTACACCAAGGGCCTGCTGGCCGGTGAAATGAACTGGATCGCCTTCCCCGAGCTGACGGGGCCCATCCGGGTCAGCGCCAAAACCCGCTACCGCCAGCAAGAGCAACCCGCCACGGTTTTTCCCGGGGAGGGCGGCTGTATTCGCCTGGAATTCGACCAGCCCCAGCGGGCGGTCACCCCTGGACAGGCTGTGGTGCTCTATGACGGCGATCTGGTGGTGGGCGGCGGAACCATTTTACAGGCGTTTTAACCTGTGAACATACACGGCCCCCAAATAGCGAAAAAGCCCCGCAGCATGGAATCGCCCCGGGGCTTTCAGACTGTGGAAAAACCTACTTTCCAGATAAAAGCTTGCATTTTCGAGAGAGCTTGCCGGCTTGATCGACAAGCTCAGTTCCCCGGTGCAGTTGTACCGGGGAGCCTTTTTTAGGCCTCAACTCTGATAGACAGCCTCAAATTCATCAGCGTTCATGGTCTCATATTCCAACAGGAACTGTGCCACAGTCTCCAGCTTGTCAATATCCCTCTGAAGAATGGCCTTGCATTTAGCATAGGCCTCATCCATGATGCGCCTGACCTCCCGGTCAATTTCTGCGGCAATCTCCTGGGAATAGCCGCGATTCTGGCCCATACTGCGGCCAATGAAGACCTCATCATGGCCGCTATCAAATACCACAGTCCCCAGCTTTTCACTCATCCCATAACGGGTTACCATGGCGTGTGCCACCCGAGTGGCCTGCTGGAAGTCGCCGGAGGCGCCGGTGGAAATGTCCTCCATGGCCAGCTCCTCAGCCACGCGGCCTCCTAAGCAGCCTACGATATACTCAAAAAGCTCACTCTTGGATTGGAAGGAGTGGTCATCTGTGGGCAAGGCAATGGTCATGCCCCCCGTATTGCCCCGGGGCACGATGGTGATCTGATGCACCGGGTCGTGATGCTCCAACGCATGTATGGTCACGGCGTGGCCCGCCTCATGGTAGGCGGTGAGCTTCCGGGCGTGCTCTGTCACCACATGGCTGCGCTTCTCCGGGCCGGCGATGACCTTCAGCATGGCCTCATGGAGGTCATCGTTGCGGATGAAGGGCTGATCCTTCCGGGCGGCCAGCAGGGCCGCCTCATTCATCAGGTTTTCCAGGTCCGCGCCGGAGAACCCCCCGGTGGCCCGGGCGGTCTGGGACAGGCTGACGTCGTCAGCTAAGGGCTTGTTGCGGGAATGGACCTTCAAAATCTCCTCCCGGCCCTTGATATCCGGCAGGCCCACATAGACCTGGCGGTCAAAGCGGCCAGGGCGCAGCAGGGCGGGGTCCAGAATGTCCTTCCGGTTGGTGGCCGCCATGACAATGACGCCGCTGTTGCCGGAGAAGCCGTCCATCTCCACCAGCAGCTGGTTCAGAGTTTGCTCCCGTTCGTCATGTCCGCCGCCCAAGCCGGTTCCCCGCTGGCGGCCCACGGCGTCGATCTCGTCGATAAACACAATGGAGGGGGCACTCTTCTTGGCCTGCTCAAACAGGTCCCGGACGCGGGACGCGCCAACGCCTACATACAGCTCCACGAAGTCAGAGCCAGATATAGACAGAAATTGCACGCCGGCCTCTCCTGCCACGGCCTTGGCCAGCAGAGTCTTGCCGGTGCCCGGAGGGCCTACCAACAGAACGCCCTTGGGAATATGGGCGCCCAGATTGACAAATTTTTGGGGGTTGCGCAGGAAATCCACGATCTCTTGCAGCTCAGCCTTCTCCTCATCGGCCCCTGCCACATCGGCAAAGGTCACCGGCTCCCCCTTGGAACCGTCTACGGTCTTGGCCTTGCTGAACTGATTCTGGCGGTCGATGCCCCCAGCCTGGGCCTGGCGAGCCATCATCATCCAGATCACCAGAAGCAGGATTGCGCCAACCACCAGGGCAGGCGCCCAATAGACCCACCAGCCCGTTTCATCTCCGGTGCCGTAGTCATACTGAGTGATAATGCCCGCCTCATACTGGGCCTCCACCAGCTCGTGCAAATCCTGATAGAAGATATCCACAGAGGGGATGGTGCCAGTTATGCTGGTTTCTCCGTCAAGTTCAGTATTCAGAACCAGGGTAATGGAGTGGTTTGTAATGCTGAACTCCTCAACCAGCGCTTCTTCAAACAACTGGCGCACCTGGCTGTAACTGGGGGCATTGGCGGTCTGCACGGCGGAATAGATCCAAAAAATCAGGCAGATCGCCGCCAACACCAAAAGCAGGCAGGAAAGAGTGCGGCTGCCGGGGTTTTGTTTCAATCAGAACACTTCCTTCATGTTAATGTTTTTCGTAAATCGAGGGTTTCAGAACGCCGATGTAGGGCAGGTTGCGGTAACGCTCGGCATAGTCCAGGCCGTAGCCCACAATAAAAGCATCCGGAATGGTGAAGCCCGTGTAGTCCACATGCACCGGCACCACCCGGCGTTCGGGCTTATCCAGCAGAGTACAGAGGCGGATGGAGGCGGGCTTGCGGGCCTCCAGCAGCTTCAGCAGGTAGCTCAGGGTCCGCCCGGAGTCCAAAATATCCTCCACCACCAGCACATGCATATCCTCAATGCTCTGGCTCAGGTCCTTGGTCACCTTGACCTGACCGGAGGAGCTGGTTCCGCTGCCGTAGGAGGAGCAGGCCATGAAATCCACCATACAGGGCACTTTGATCTTGCGCACCAGATCTGCCATGAACACGAAGGAGCCTCTCAGGACGCTGACCAGCAGCACTTCCTTCCCGGCGTAATCCCGGTTGATCTCCTCCGCAAGCTCGCTGACACGCCGGTCCAGCTCCTCCTCCGTGAAGAATATCTCTTCTACATCGTTAATCAGTTCTGACATGGTTATAGATCCTTTCTCTTTTCTGTTGTTACGATATGCCAGGCAGCCTCCCCAGGGCTGGGGTGGGCGGAACAGTCCGCACCCAAGCCAGGAACGCCGCAAATGGTTCCGTCTTGTTCCAACACCGGGATGGAATCCCGGCTCTGGCGGGGGATTTTCTCCTGAATCAGCCAGCGCTTCAGGCTCTTCCTTCTGCGCCCCACCGGTGTGAATTCATCCCCGGTCCGGCGGGCCCGAACCAGAAGCCGGTTCCCATCCAGCTTCAGCCAGAAGCTGAATCTCTCCTGACTCTCCCCCTGATAGACTGCGGCTTCGGCGGTAATCAGCTGTCCCCGCCACTCCAGCCTGCCAGGGAGGGATAACCAAGCCTCCGGTTCTCTCTCCCCCTCCTGCATCTGATGGGACAGGATCAGCAGCTCGTAGCGACGCCGGGCCAGCAGCCCCTGGGGCAACGGCACCTGGCCAGAGGGATTGCCGCCGGCCGCCAAATCCAGCACCGCCTGACGGTGGACAGCGGAGAGGATCACGTCCCCCTCCAGCTGCTCCAGGAGAAGCTGCACCCCCCGGGGCTTTAGCGCCTCCGGTAGCTGGGTCAGCGCCGGCGCTGGGACGGAAACCCCCTCCCGGGTCTTCCGCAGCACCGGAAGCAGGGCTTCCTCCGTCTGACGCCTCAGCAGGTCGTTGTCCCGCCGCAGGGTCTCCGCCGTGCGCCCCATTGCCTCTATGACATTGGGATTTAAGCGTTTGAGCAGGGGAAGCACTTGATGCCGCAGGTAATTCCGGCTGTACTTGATATCTGTATTGCTCCCATCCTCCACATGGGGGATGGCGTTTTCCTCGTTATAGGCCAGGATCTCCCCCCGGCCGGTTTCCAGCAGGGGGCGGATCAGCTTCCCCCGCCTGGGCGCCATACCAGTCAGGCCCTGTAGGCCGCTGCCCCGCGCCAGATGGAGAAGCAGTGTCTCCGCCTGATCCTCCCCATTGTGGGCAGTGGCAATCCGGTCCGCACAAATCCGGTCCGCAGTCTCCTCCAGAAACTCATACCGCATGGCCCGGGCGGTTTCCTCGATGCCCCGCCCAAGGGCTTCCGCCCTTCCGGCCACATCGCCCCGGCCGCAGTAGCAGGGGATCCCCTTCCCGGCGCAATAATCCCGGACGAACCCCTCGTCCCGGTCCGCTTCCGCCCCCCTGAGGCAGTGGTTATAATGGGCCACAGCCAGGGAAAAACCCAGCCGCCGGGAGAATTGATCCAGCAGGGCCAGCAGACACATGGAATCTGCGCCGCCAGACACCGCAGCCAACACCGTACCGCCCTGAGGCAGCAGCCCTTCACTCTGGCAAAAGGTCAGCACCCGCCCTTCCAGGCGGTCAGCGCTCCGCATGGTAGGTATCCAGGCTGGAGAAGGTGGTAAACTCCGGCAGCCATTGCAGATGCACCGTCCCGGTCTCGCCGTGGCGGTTCTTTGCCACGATGCACTCGGCCCGATTGTGGTTTTCCTCGGTCTCTTTGTAATAGTCCTCACGATAGAGGAACATGACAATATCAGCATCCTGCTCGATTGCACCGGATTCCCGCAGGTCGCTGAGCATGGGGCGCTTGTCCTGGCGGCTCTCGTTGGCACGGGACAGCTGAGACAGACAGAGCACCGGCACATTCAGATCCTTTGCCATGATCTTCAGGGAACGGGAGATATCGCTGACCACCTGCTGGCGGCTCTCGCTGGCATAATTATTCTTTCCCCCGGCGGAGGTCATCAGCTGTAGGTAGTCGATGACCACCAGGCCCAAATTCTCCACCCGGCGGCATTTCGCGTTCATGTCCGCCACGGACAGGGAGGGGTTGTCGTCGATCAGGATGTTGGACATATTCAGCACCTCGGAGGCGTCAGCAATCTTCACCCAGTCGTCATCATTCAGGTTGCCCATCACCAGCTTCTTGTTGTCCACAAACGCCTCGTTGGACAGCAGGCGCATGGCCAGCTGTTCCCGACTCATTTCCAAGGAGAAGAATACCGCCGTCTTGCCGGAATGCTTCCCCGCCTTCAGCAGGATATTCAAGGCCATGGAGGTCTTGCCCATGCCGGGCCGGGCTGCCAGCAGAATTAGGTCGGATTTATTCAGGCCGGAGATGGTTTTGTCCAGGTCTGGCAAACCGGTGGACAGGCCGGGAATCTCGCTGCCCTGGTCGGACAGCTCGGCCAGCCGGTCAAACACGTCCAGCACTGCCTGGGAGATGTGGGTCAGCCCCTGGGTGTCCCGGCCCTGGCGAATGGAATAGATCCGCTGCTCGGCCAGCTCCAGCACGTTCTTTCCCGTGTTGCTGCCCTCAGTCACCGCTGCCGTAATATCCCCGGCGGTCTGGGCCACCCGGCGCAGCAGGGACTTATCCAGGACAATCTCCACATACTCCATCACGTTGGCAGAAGTGGGGGTGACCTCCATGAGCTGCATGATGTAGCCGCGGGAGGTATTCTCATCATACACGCCGTCCTGACGCATATGATCCAGAACGGTCACGGGGTCAATGGACTGGGAATTGGCAAACATGGTCAGAATCGTGGCATAGATGTCCCGATTCTGTTTCAGATAAAAGTCATCCGGCTTCAGCTTTTCAATGACATCGGGAATACACCGGGCGTCAATCAGCATTGCCCCCAGAACGGCTTGCTCCGCCTCTGTGCTGTGGGGCATTGACCGGGCCAGCAATTCCTCGTCCATGTTCTCTCTCCTCTCCTGTCTATTTCCGGGCGGGCGTCAGTTCTCCACCACCATAACCTTTAAGGTGCCGGTGACCTCATAGCCCAGCTTGCACTTTACCTCGTAGGTGCCGAAGGACTTAATGGGGTCCACCTGCATCTTCGCCTTGGGCAGATCCACCCCATATTGCTTTTTCAGCTGGTCGGAGATCTCCTTGGTGGTAACCGAACCGAACAGACGGCCGCCGGTCCCCGCCTTGGCGGGGATCTTCACCAGGAACTCGGACATCTTCTTGGACAGGGCCACGGCTTCCGCCCGCTCCCGGGCCTCCTGCTCCCGCTTTGCCTTCTCCTTCATCTGCATGGTATTCACATTATCAGCGGTGGCAAGCTGCGCCAGCCCCCGGGGCAGCAAAAAATTCCGCGCGTATCCGTCAGAAACCTCCACCAACTGGCCCTTTTTGCCTTGGCCCTTTACGTCCTTCTGTAAAATAACTTTCATAATGAAACCTCCATATATTCTAGGGCAACTCGCCCGTTTGGCCTTTTATCAGCCATCTTCAACATAGTGGTCAATGGCCTTTTCCAGCCGCTCCTCAGCCTCCTCCAGGGTGGTGTCCGGCAACTGCGCCCCTGCGATCATGGCATTCCCGCCGCCGCCCAACTCCTCCAGGATCACCTGGACATTGACACTGCCCATTGATCGGCCGGAGATGACAGCCCGCTGGCCGTCCGAAAACAGGACGAAGGAGGCCTCCACCCCGGTGATATTCATAAGCTCGTCCGCCGCCTGGGCGGCCACCACCCGGCTGCACTGGCCGGTGACCACAGCAAGGGCGATATTTTCCCGGTACATCCTGGCCTCCCGGATGATGGCATACCGGGCTACCGTCCCCGACAGGTCGTTCTGGAACAGCTTTTTCACATCGGCGGTATCGGCCCCCAGCCGACGGAGATAGGCCGCCGCCTCAAAGGTGCGTCCGCTGGTGCGCATGGTGAAATTCTTGGTGTCCAGCACAATGCCAGCCAGCAGGGACTCCGCCTCACAGCGCAGCACGTCCCGGGGCTCCAGCAGGTAGCCCATCAGCTCCGCCACCAGCTCACAGGCGGAGGACGCCGACGGCTCATGGAAATTCAGGACGGCGTTGTCGATATAAGTGGCCGCACGGCGGTGGTGGTCGATGACCGCCACCTTGGTGCAGGATTCCAGCAGCTCAGGGGCCAGCACCATTTCAGGCCGGTTGGTGTCCACCACCACAAGGACGGAATTGGCATCCACATCCACCAGGGCGTCCTGGGTGCTGATAAAGGCGTCCTTATACAGGGGATGAGAGATCAGCCGGCGGCGCAAGGGCTCGCTGGGGGCACCCTCGGTGTCCCGGATAATATAGGCGGGGACTTCCTTCTTTCTGGCGATGGCGCAGATGCCCGTGGCCGCGCCCAGCGCGTCCAGATCCGAGTTCTTGTGCCCCACCACAAACACCGTGGAGGCGCCGGCGATCAGCTCCCCCAGGGCGCTGGCCATAACCCGGCTCTTGACCTCGGTATGGTGCTCGGTCTCCCGGTTCCTGCCCCCATAGAACTCAAAATTGAAGCGGTTCTTGATAACCGTCTGGTCGCCGCCCCGGGAAAGGGCCATCTCCAGGGCTTGGCTGGCAAACTGATACAGCTCGCTGTAGCTGCCCGCGTCCCGGCCAATCCCCAGGGACAGGGTGGCGTTGATGCTATTGGGGCTGACCACCTGGCGGACGTCCGCCTGCACCGAAAATTTCTCCTTCAGGAAGCGGTTCATATGCTCCTCGGAAAAGATAAAAATATAACGGTCCCGGTCATACTTGCACAGCATCCCCCGGGCGGGTTCCGCCCACTTGTTGATCTTTTCGTCAATATCAATCAGCAGGGTGGATTTCGCGTTATCGGTGACTCCTTTAAAGAGCTCTTCATAATTATCCAGGGCGATGATCGCCGCCACCGGGCGGGTGATGGCATACTGTTTTTTCAGCTGGGAGAACTCAGTAATATCCACCCAGTAGGTGGTCGCCAGCAGCACGCTGGAGGCCCCATCCTTTCCGGTGCGGACAATATGGCCATAAACCTGATAGCGCTTGTCGCCATACTCCACCTCATCGGGATTCTCCTTTTTCCCCTCCAGCAGCCATTGGTAGTGGAAGCCCGGCACCACGCTCTCCAGCTTGGCGTCAAAGGCCCGCTCGCTCTGTCCCGTGATCTGATTAAAAGGTTCGTTGTTCCAGACGATCTCATCGCTCTCTGGCCGGAAAATCACCATGGGGATCGGCGCGTTTAACATGGTATCCTTGGAGGCGGTGTCCATATTGGAGGAGGTATTCTGAATGTAGCGCTCAATCTCCTTCCGGCGAATGCCCCGGGTCCTCAGGTGATTGGCCCACAAAAGCAGGACGATCACCAGCTCCGCGATGCCGATATAGCGCTGAAACCAGAAGGTCACCAGAGAAAACAAAACCAGGCACACAAAGCAGGACTGCATCCTTGGCTCCAGCAGGCTGGTGAGCTTGCTTTTTTTTCGTCTCATGGACCTGTTCCCCCATTTCTCTTTTCTCTATCTGAGCATGCGCATAATTTCACATTATAGAGATTTTATTATATCAAATCCCTCCGTAAAGTACAAGCGTTTTATGTTATTCTGCACGGAAATCAATTTTTGCAACAAAGCTGAACAAAGTG
>CAYLVH010000072.1:0-9664 GCA_964387095.1 uncultured Oscillospiraceae bacterium | reverse complement strand
TATTTCCTATTTTACCACTTTGTTCAGCTTTGTTGCAAAAATTGATTTCCGTGTTTCGTCCCCAGACAAGGCTTTTCATTTCTTCCGCTTTTTGATATAATATCGGCAAATGCGGATATTATAGTTTGGTTTTAGTTCCTTTGCCCCCGCCCTGAGGGCAAAGGCCCAAAAGAGGACATATGATGGCAGTCCGGCTTTGCCGTCCTGTTATCATGAAAAAGCAGTATTGAGAGGTTTTCAATGAAGAAAAGCGACAAGAAGAAAACGCCCAAGGCGAATCGGGATAACCCCAATGTCATGGGCCTCCATGCCCAGGTGCAGGAGCAGGACATTACCGATACCCTTGAGCTGAATTATATGCCCTACGCCATGAGCGTCATCGTTTCCCGGGCCATCCCAGAGATTGACGGCTTTAAGCCCAGCCACCGCAAGCTGCTATACACCATGTATTTGATGCACCTGTTGGGAGGCAACCGCACCAAGTCCGCCAACGTGGTGGGCCAGACCATGCGGCTGAATCCCCACGGCGACGCCGCTATTTATGAGACCATGGTGCGCCTGTCCAGGGGTTACGGCGCCCTCCTTCACCCCCTGGTGGACTCCAAGGGCAACTTCGGCAAGGTCTATTCCAGGGATATGGCCTATGCGGCCTCCCGTTATACGGAGGTTCGGCTGGATCCCATTTGTACCCGGCTCTTCGGGGACATTGACAAGGACACTGTGGACTTTGTGGACAACTATGACTCCACTATGAAGGAACCCACCCTGCTGCCCACCGCCTTTCCCAATGTATTGGTGTCCGCCAACCAGGGCATCGCCGTGGGCATGGCCTCCAACCTGTGCGGCTTTAACCTGGGGGAGGTCTGTGATGCCGCCATTGCCCGAATGAAGGATCCCAAGTGCGACCTGCTCTCTGTGCTGACGGCCCCGGACTTTCCCACCGGCGGCCAGCTGATCTATAACCGGGAGGAGCTGGAGCAGATCTACCGCACCGGCCGGGGCTCCTTTAAGGTGCGCAGCAAGTGGCGCTATATCAAGGAGGAAAACCTGATCGAAATCTATGAGATCCCCTACTCCACAACGGTGGAAGTGATCATTGACAAGGTGGCTGAGCTGATTAAGGCGGGCAAAGTCAAGGAAATCGCCGATATGCGGGATGAGACGGACCTGTCCGGCCTGAAGCTGGCCATTGATTTGAAGCGGGGGGTAGATCCGGACAAGCTCATGGCCAAGCTGACCAGGATGACCACCCTGACCGACTCCTATCCCTGCAATTTCAACATCCTCATCGCCGGCATGCCCAAGGTCCTGGGCGTGGGGGAGATTTTGGACGAGTGGACCGCCTGGCGCATGGAGTGCGTCCGCCGCCGGGTCTACTTCGATATGAACAAGAAGAAGGAAAAACTCCACCTGCTCCAGGGCCTGAAAAAGATCCTGCTGGATATTGACAAGGCCATCAAGATTATCCGGGAGACGGAGTCTGACGCGGAGGTGGTCCCCAACCTGATGATCGGCTTTAGCATCGATCAGGTCCAGGCGGAATATGTGGCGGAGATCAAGCTGCGCAACATCAACAAGGAATATATCCTAAAACGCACCGCCGAGGTGGAGGACCTGGAGAAGGAGATCGCCGACCTGGAGGATATCGTCTCCAAGCCCAAGCGGGTCCAGAAGATTATCATCAGCGAGCTGCAAACCGTCAAGAAAAAGTTTGCCGTGCCCCGCCGGACAGAAATCGTCTACGATGTGGAGGAAGCGGTGGTGGAGGAAGAGGAGCCGGTTCCGGATACACCGGTGCACCTGTTTATCTCCAAGGGGGGCTATTTCAAGAAAATTTCTCCCCAGTCCCTGCGCATGAGCGGGGAGCAGAAGTACAAGGAGGGGGATGAGGCCTTCCTGCACTACGAGACCACCACCAAGGATGAGCTGCTGGTGTTTACGGACAAACGGCAGTGCTACAAGGCCCAGGTGGCCTCCTTCTCCGACAGCAAAGCCAGCCTGCTGGGGGACTATCTGCCCTCCACCCTGAACATGGAGGAGGATGAGAATGTGGTGTGGGTCTGTCCGACGGGGGACTATTCCGGCAGCCTGTTCTTCTTCTTTGAGAACGGCAAGGCCGCCCGCGTGCCCCTGTCCAGCTATCAGACCCAGACCCGCCGGAAAAAGCTCACTGGCGCGTACTCCGACAAGGCCCCTCTGGTGGGGGTGGTGTTCCTGAAGGAGGACGCCGAGGTGGCGGTCTATTCCACCGATGGCCGCTGTATGCTCTTTAACACCGCGATGTTGGCCCCCAAGACCACCAGGACCACCTTGGGCGTGACGGTCATGAGCTTGAAAAAAAACCGGTTGGTGGAGAAGGTGGCCCTGGTCTCCGATACCCCCATTGTGAATTTCAGCCGCTACCGGGCGAAGAGCCTGCCCATTGCAGGCGCGCTTTTGAAGCCTGAGGACCGGGGAGAAGAACAAATTACCCTATAAAAAACACAACGACCGCTGTATCCCAAGGGATACAGCGGTCGAAAAGCTCTTAGGCCCCTTTTGCCGCCGGGGCTTTACCAAACCAGGGTGGCAAAGTAGTCGTCAGGTGTCTCCGCCCGGCGGATCATCTCAACAGAGCCGTCCTCCCTGAGCAAAAGCTCTGCGGAGCGCAGGCGGCCGTTGTAGTTGTAGCCCATGGAGAAGCCGTGGGCGCCGGTGTCGTGGATGACCAGCAGGTCCCCCATGTCGATGCGGGGCAGCATACGGTCCACGGCAAATTTATCGCAGTTTTCGCACAGGGAGCCCACCACGTCATACTTGTGATCCCTGGGCTGGTCCTCCTTGCCCATGACCGTGATGTGGTGATAAGCGCCATAGATGGCGGGGCGCATCAGATTGGCGGCGCAGGCGTCCACGCCGATATACTCCTTGTAGATGTGCTTTTCGTGGATGGCCCTGGTGACCAGATGGCCGTGGAGGGCCAGCATAAAGCGGCCCAGCTCGGTGTACAAGCTGACGTCCCCCATGCCGGCGGGAACCAGGATCTCCTGAAACTTCTTGCGAACCCCCTCGCCAATGACGGCGATATCGTTGGCAGGCTGATCGGGGCGGTAGTCAACGCCCACGCCGCCGGAGAGGTTGATAAACTGGATATCACAGCCGGTTTCCCGCTCCAGCTCCACAGCCAGCCGGAACGGCTGGCTGGCCAAGGCGGGATAGTAGTCGTTGGAGATGGTGTTGGAGGCCAGGAAGGCATGGAGCCCAAACCGCTTGGCGCCCATGGCCTTCAGCTTCTTGAATGCCTCAAACAGCTGGGGCCGGGTCATGCCGAACTTGGCGTCGCCGGGGTTGTCCATGACCTGGAAGCCCTCGTCGCTTTCCCCCAGGGCGAATACCCCGCCAGGGTTATAGCGGCAGGAGATGGTCTCCGGGATATAGCCCAGGGTCTCCTTCAAAAAGTCGATGTGGGTGAAGTCATCCAGGTTGATAATGGCGCCCAGCTCGGCGGCCTTGACGTACTCCTCCGCAGGAGTTTCGTTGGAGGAAAACATGATCTCGTGGCCCTGGAAGCCGCAGCGCTGGCTCATCATCAGCTCGGTCAGAGAGGAGCAGTCGGTGCCGCAGCCCTCTTCCTGTAAAATTTTCAGGATGGCGGGGGTGGGGGTGGCCTTCACAGCAAAATATTCCCGGAAGCCCTTGTTCCAGGAGAAGGCCTTGTTCAGGGCCCGGGCGGTGGCCCGAATGCCGGCCTCGTCATACAGGTGGAAGGGGGTAGGGTACTGGGCAGTGATCTGGTTTAGCTGCTCCAGCGTGACAAATGGTTTCTTTTCCATGGGGATATGCGCCTCTTTCCAATCTATATTCATAGAAATGCGGGGAACCGCCCCTGCGATCTTACATCTTTACAGGTGCGTTGATGCCCAGTAGGTTCATGCCGTTTGCCAGGACGGACCGGGTGGTGTCCGCCAGCTTCAAACGCGCGGCCAGGAGCTCAGGGGTCTCGCCCTTGATGCGGCAGGCGTTGTAGAAGTGGTGGAAGTCACCGGCCAGGACGGCCAGATAGCGGTTGATGCGGCTGGGATCATAGTCCCGGACGGCCAAATGAATCTCCTCGGGCAGCTGGGACAGGGACTTAATGAGCGCCAGCTCCGCCTCGCTGTTCAGCAGGGCCAGGTTGATCTCGGCGGTGGGCTTGACGGTATCCCCGCCCTCCTCCAGATTGCGGATCAGGGAGCAGATGCGGGCGTGGGCGTATTGGATATAGTACACGGGATTTTCGGAGTCCTCCCGGACGGCCAGATCCAGGTCAAAGTCCAGAGGGCTGGTGGAGACGCGGCTGTTGAAGAAATAGCGGGCAGCGTCCACGGAGATCTCGTCCAGCAGATCGTGCAGGGCGATGGCCTTGCCGGATCGCTTGGACATGCGCACGGGCTTGCCGTCCTGCAGCAGGTTGACCAGCTGCATGAGCACCACCACTACCCGGTGAGAGCCGTCCAGGCCTAACCCGTCCAGCGCGGCCTGCAAGCGGGCCACATGGCCGTGGTGGTCGGCGCCCCAGACGTTGATGACCTTGTCAAAGCCCCGGACTTCCAGCTTGTTGCGGTGATAGGCGATGTCGGCGGCGAAGTAGGTGTAAAACCCGTTGACCCGGCGCAGGACGTCGTCCTTTAAATCCAGCTTGTCCACCTGGGCCTGGGTCTTGCCCTCCCGCAGGAACTTCTCCTTCAGCAGCTGGGTGGTATTCAGCCACAGGGCGCCGTCCTTCTCATAGGTCCAGCCTCGGCAGGCCAGCAGCTGAACGGTCTCGGCCACATAGCCGGACTTGTGCAGGGAGGATTCGAAGAACCACTGGTCATATTCAATGCGGTAGCGCTGCAAATCCCGCTTCATATTGGGAATGTTGATTTTCAGGCCGAAGTCAGCCATGCGGTCCAGGCGCTCCTCCTGGGGCAGATCCTTCCAGCTGTCGCCGTACTCCTGACAGATGGCCTGGGCCAGCTCCCGGATGTCCTCCCCGTGGTAGCCCTCCTCAGGGAAGGGGAAGTTTTCCTCCCCCAGAATCAGCTGCATGTAGCGGGCGTTGATGGAGACGGCGAACTTCTGGATCTGGTTGCCTGCGTCGTTGACGTAAAACTCCTTCCAGGTGGTGTAGCCGGCACGGGACAGGACATTGGCCAGGGTATCCCCCAGGACGCCCCCCCGGGCGTTGCCCATGTGCATGGGGCCGGTGGGGTTGGCGGAAACAAACTCCACCATGACCTTCTGCCCCTTGCCCTCGTCGGACTTGCCATAGGTCTGGCCCTCCGCCTCAATGTCAGCCAGCACGTCGCCATACCACTTGCTGCCCAGGCGGAAATTCATAAAGCCCGGGCCGGCAATCTCCACAGAGGAGAAGTAGCTGCCTTCCAGCTCCATGTTGTCCACCAGGATTTGGGCCACCTGCCTGGGGGCCTTGCCCAGGGCCTTAGCTCCCGCCATGGCGAAGGAGGAGGCGTAGTCGCCGTTTTTCACATCCTTGGGGATCTCCACCCGGTCCCGGATTACCTGGCCATCGGGGAGAAGGCCGGCCGCCGCCGCCTTTTCATAGGCGGCCTGGGTGAGGACAGAAACCTGTTCTCTGGCTGCCTGAATCATATTAGACATTTTCTCTCACACTCCACATTATTCAAGTTATTTTCGCGGGTTTTGCGGGAATTCAGGACTGCGCCGCCTCCCGCACGTCGATCAAAAACTGATTCCGACCTGCCATGGCGTGGTCGATCTCGATGGCATAGTCGATATTCAGATGACCGCCATGGTCGTTCAGGCCCATGTCGATCTGCTTGGCGGAGATCCCCACCTCCATGCTGCCAAAGGGGGTTTGGTACAGGGCGGTGTGCTTCCGGCCCAGCTCGAAGGTCATCTGGGAGCAGACTGCCCCGGTGCGGATCAGGCTGACCTTGTCCCGCTGAACCCGGAAGGTGGTGCAGGTGCCCTCCAGACCGGTGAGCTCGCTCTCCTCATAGCTGAGCAGATAGCCGTCGGTGCCATGGGAGGTCAGCCGGCCGGCGGTAACCAGCTCGATGGTGTCTTCCTCCTGGGCCTCAAAGGACTGCATTCCCTTGATGGAAATAATTACATCTTTTTTCATATTATTCCCTCGATTTTATTTCTGATGATAAAAAGTAAACGCTGCATCAATTTAGTATTGCCCGATGTCGATCTGCTCCACTTGGTTTTTTACCTTCTGCCGGAGGAAAATGCCGGCCAGTTCGGAGAAGCCTTCTGTGGTATCGCTGACATAGAATTGGAGACTGCCCGTCTGGCCGGAATCCGCCAACCGGTCCCCCATGGACAGGCGTTGGGCCACGGTTTTGGCGCACTCTGCGCCGCTGTCAATGAGCTTGACGCCCTCCCCCATGTAAGCGCCGATGACGTCCTTCAACAGGGGGTAATGGGTACAGCCCAGCACTAGGGTGTCCACCCGGGCGGCCTTCATGCTCTCCAGGTACTCCTCAACCATGGTCTCTATGACCACATCCCCGGGATGAAAGCGGCCGTTCTCCACCAGGGGGACGAACAGGGGACAGGACTTGGCAAACACCTGAATGCCGGGGTTCTGGGTGGTGATGTACCGCTCATATGCGCCGGTCCGAATGGATGCCGCAGTGGCGATCAGGCCCACCCGGTAGTTTCGGGTGCTGAGGACGGCGGCTTGGGAGGCGGGTTTTACCACGCCGAAAAGGGGCAGGTCGTTTTCCGCCGCGATCACATCAAAGGCGGTGGTGCTGATGGTGCCGCAGGCGATGACGATGGCCTTTAAATCGAAGGACTTCAGAAAAGCCACGTCCTGACGGGCATATTTGATTAGAGTCTCCTTGGAGCGGCCGCCATAGGGAACCCGGGCGGTGTCGCCAAAATATATGATCTGTTCCGCGGGCAAAAGATCCGCCAGCTCCCTGACGGTGGTCAGCCCGCCCAAGCCGGAGTCGAATACTCCAATGGGTCTGTTGTCCATGCTAAAGCCTCCATGCAGTTTTTTTTGGGGGGGGGGGACGTCAAACAATGGGCAGGGACGGCTTTCCCTGCTCTCTTTTCGCATAAATTCACATAATATATGATATTTCATTTAAAACAAGAACGCAAGAAAAATTTCCAGGCAAAAGGCAAATTTGACTTTATGCACATATATATTATAATATAAAGCAGGACCCCTGCGCAAAGCGGCAAACCGGCTGCGCGCGGGGACAAAGGAGGCCTTTATGATGAATCTGGAACTGACGGCGAAGCAGTACCGCCGTCTGTTGGATATGGCGTATATTGGGAACTGGGTGCTCAACTCCACCAGGGGAGAGGACCGGTTTCGGGACTATGATGAGGTGGAGTCCCTGCTCTTCTCCCGGGCCCCGGAGATGGGAATGCCCACCCTGTGCGAGGTGTGGAACGGAGAGGTGATCCCCTCCATGGCCTTCGCGGAGGGAGGCATCCATGAGGCGATTATCGACTATGAAAACAACGTGTTCTTTGACATCCTGGCCGAGGAGCTGGCCAGGCGGGATATGGATGACGTGGCCATCGATGAGAGCAACTACGATGAGTTTTATCAGCGGATGGATACTTATCTGGACGAATTTGAGCGGCACGGAACGGACAACGTGCATGTGGAGACGGGGGAATAATGGGCACAAGGGATCAAGAAAGAATACCGCTGCTGGCGTTGCGGCGGAAACCAAGCTCCCTGCTCTTTTCCGGCATATTCAGCCTGCTGTTGGCTGTGGTCCTGGCCTGGAGCGGAATCTCTATCTTTTTATCTGTTGGGACGGCCGTCCTGCTGGGGGCGGTGCGCCTGATTCGTTTTACGCCCCCGGAGAGGGCGGAGCGCTACCTGGGGCGGCTGCTGTGGGCCTTTGGCCCCCTGCTCTCCCTGTACCTGGTGGAGACCCAGAACAACAATAACCTCTTTGCAGACCTGTCCCCGCTGGAGATCGGGCTGAATTTGGTCTGGTATTACATGCTCGCTGCCGTGATTTTCCTGATGGTGGGCAGGCGGAACGCCTCCGCCCGATGGAGTGCCGGGATTTGCTACGCGGTGGGCTGCATCAATCATTACATCATCCACTTCCGGGGGCGCTCCATCTTCCCGGTGGACCTGCTGACGCTGCGGACGGCGGTCAACGTGGCCGGCAGCTACAGCTATCAGCCCTGCACCATCCAGACCTATGCGCTGCTTTGGCTGCTGCTGTACCTGGTGGTGGTGGGCTGGCTTCCCAGGCAGAAGGGGCGCAAAATGGCGCGGCTGCCGGTGACCATTCCGGTGGCGGTGCTTTCGGCGGCCTATGTCTGCGTATTTGCCTTTACCCCCTTTGTAGACAAGCTGGGGATTGAGCCCTCCCTGTGGACAACCCGGGGCAACGGCTTCTTTCTGAATTTCTCCGTCTGCCTGAAATACAGCCATATTGAAAAGCCGGAGGGCTATTCCCCGGATGCGGCCCAGGAGATCGCAGCGGAGGTGACGGCGGAGGGCGAGGTCACCGGCAATGTGGATGTCACCCCCACGAATATCATTGTTATTATGGACGAGTCCCTCTCCGATCTGTCTGTGGACGGGGATCTGCCCCTTTCCGGGGAGCAGATGCCCTTTATCAGTTCCCTGACGGAGAACACCATCAAGGGGCACGCCTGGTCCTCGGTGTTCGGCGGCACCACCGCCAACTCGGAATATGAGTTCCTGACCGGAAACTCCATGGCGTTCCTGCCCGCCGGGTCGGTGCCCTATCAGCTGTTTGTGCAACCGGAGGAAAATTCCCTGGTGGGGCAGCTCTCGGCCCTGGGCTATTCCACCACCGCCATGCACCCCTATAAGAAATCCGGCTGGAACCGGACCCTGGTCTATCCCCGGCTGGGCTTTGACAACATCTTGTTCCAGGACGACCTGGATGACGTGGAGTATGTCCGGGATTATATCAGTGACCAGAGCGACTTTGAGCAGATCATCAAGCTCTACGAGGAGAAAGAGGAGGGGTCCAAATTCTTCCTCTTTAACGTGACCATGCAGAACCACTCCGCCTATAATTTGGAGTGGACAAACCTGGAGGAGACGGTCACCCTCTCCGGAAGGCTGACGGGGGTTTCCTCCTGGGCAAACCAGTACCTGTCCCTGGTCCATGCCACGGATGAGGCCTTTGAATATCTCATCAACTACTTCTCCCAGGTGGAGGAGCCCACCATTATTCTACTCTTTGGCGACCACCAGCCCCAGCTCTCCACGAGTTTTTACGAGACGCTGATGGGCAGCAGCCTCAGCGACTTGACGGATGAGGAGGCCGAGGTCCGGTATGAGACGGTATTCGTCCTCTGGGCCAACTACGATATTCCGGAGGCGGAGGACGTGGAGCTTTCCATCAATTACTTGTCCACCCTGCTGCTCCAGCAGACGAACCTGCCCTTGAGCGGCTATCAGACCTTCCTGTCAGGCCTGATGGAGCAGGTTCCTGTGATCCATGCCACCGGCTATTGGACCGCAGAGGGGACCTATGCCAAAACCGTCGATGAGCTGCCCGATGACCTAAGGGCACTGGTAAATCAGTATGCGATTTTGCAATATAACAACATCGGGGACCGGGATAATACGGTGGAAGATTTCTTTGAATAGCGCCCCGGGAGATGCCCACGGAAATCAATTTTTGCAACAAAGCTGAACAAAGTG
>CAYLVH010000071.1:0-9676 GCA_964387095.1 uncultured Oscillospiraceae bacterium | reverse complement strand
GACAAACGGGGATGGAATATTGACAATCCCTCCGGTTTGTGCTATTCTGAACAGGCTGTTACCCCCAAAAAAATGTTTTTTTCAAAAAAGTATTTGACAAGGGGAAGAACTTGCGTTATACTACCACTTGTACTGTTATGCGAGGTGCGTTATGCGTTTGAACTTAAAGGACATCATCCATGTCAACGGAGGGCGGATTCCCTTTGCGTATGAGCTGGATCTTTCCCAGCTGGAATTCCATGGGGAGAAGCCCATTTGCGAGCCTGTCAAGGCAGTTGGCGAGGTGCGGAATACCGCTGGCGTCCTGCGTTTGACCGCAACTCTGACCTCAAACCTCCATCTGACCTGTGACCGCTGCGCCAAGGAATTCCAGCGGGTCAAGACTGTCCGGGTGGACAACATGTTGGCAGATCATTTGGACAACAAGGTTGACGAGGAGAGCATAGACATCATTCTCCTGGAGGGCAATGAGCTGGATCTGGATGACGCACTGATGACGGCTTTTATCCTGGATATGGATTCCAAGGTTCTGTGTCAGGAGGTCTGCAAGGGCATTTGCGCCGGCTGCGGTGTGAATTTGAACTTCGGTACCTGTAAGTGCAGAAAAGAGATTGATCCCAGGTTTGCAGTGCTGGCAAAGCTGCTGGAAGAACAACAGTCAGAGGACAAATAAAATCAGCGCCCGGGAGGGCAGCTTTAATAGGAGGTGTCGAACATGGCAGTCCCTAAGGGAAAAGTATCTAAGGCAAGACGTGATAAGAGAAGAAGCTCCGTTTGGAAGCTGGAGGCTCCCGGCGTCACCAAGTGCCCTAAGTGCGGCGCATATCGCCTGCCCCACAGAATGTGCAAAAATTGCATGACCTATAAGGGCATGGATTTCAGCCCCGCAAAGGCAGAGTAATCAATTGAAAAAATCGAAACAGCAGAGGGAGGCGTGATGTGCTTTCCTCTTTTGTTTTGCGCCAGGCGCGGCAATAGAGGCGGCAGATTATTCTGCCGCCTGCTTGTTTAAAGGTCATTCCGCTGCCCTGAAAATCAGGGTGGAGTTTTGTCCGCCAAAGCCAAAGGCATTGGTCATGGCGGTGGTGATCTCCTGACACCTGGGTGAATCTTTTACATGGTTCAGAGTGTATTCCGGCTCCTGTAGGTTCAGGGTGGGGGGCAGGATGCTGGTCTGGATCGCCTTGATGCAGGCAATTGCCTCGGTGATGCCCCCTGCGCCCATCATATGTCCCGTCGCGCCCTTTGTGGAGCTGATGGGGGGGTGCCAGGAGCCGAACACCCGCTGAATGGCGATGGCCTCCGCATGATCCCCATCCTTGGTTGCAGTTCCGTGGGCGTTGATGTACCCGATGTCCTCCGGCGAAAGGTCTGCCATAGCCAGGGCCTGGCGCATGCAGGCGGCGGCCATGTTTCCATCGGGGGCAGGGCTGGTCACATGGTAGGCGTCGTTATTGTTGGCCCAACCGGCCAACTCCCCGTAGATTCTGGCCTTTCGCCCCTGGGCGTGGCTCTGGGTCTCCAGAATCAGGGCGCCGCCGCCCTCTCCGATGACAAACCCGTTCCGGCTGACGTCAAAGGGGCGGCAGGCGTGGGCGGGATCTTGATTGCTCCGGGACAGCGCCTGGGCGTTGGCCAGAGAGTAGATGACCAGGGGACAGAGGACGGACTCTGCCCCCACCACCAGCACCGCGTCAGCGGCATTGGCCAGAAGCAGGGTGGCGCCGGTGATAATGGCGTCGCTGCCTGAGGCGCAGGCCGTTGATACCGTCAGGCTGGGTCCGCAGATCCCATGGGCGATGGCAATCTGTGCGGCGGCGATATTCCCCAGGATCCGGGGCACAAAGCGGGGCCCCACATTCTTGTGAACCGCCTTTGTCAGGGACTCCTGGGTGCTTGCCGTGGTGGAAATCCCTGCCATGGCGGTGCCCATGACGATGCCAACCCGCTCCAGCTCCGCCGGGAGCCCGCCGTCCAGGGCCTCCTCTGCCGCCGCATAGGCGTACTGCGTAAAGGCGTCCGTCTGGCGGATCAGCTTTTCGGGCAGATAATCCTCTGGGCGGAAGTCCTTCACTTCGGCGGCAATCCGGACGGCCAAATTGCTGGCGTCAAAGCGGGTGATGGGGCCGATGCCGCAGGAACCGCCGACCAGCTGCGTCCAGTATTCCTCCGTGCCTGTGCCAACTGGCGTAACCGCGCCCATACCGGTTACCACGATCTTTTCCCGCATATATCCCCACTTCCCTCTTTACAAAAGCGCTTCTGCGTTATATAATAGCAAAAACGGATAAATAGATGCAAAATATGCAAAAATTGGATGATTCCATTTGCTTTTTCTAAATTATAACAAGCCGAATTGGGCTTGTCAACGGAGGTATCAGATGGATCTGAACCAGATCAGGAGCTTTCTCGCAGTCACCCAGACACTGAATTTCACCAACGCCGCGAAGCAGAACGGCGTCCCCCAGTCCACTGTCAGCCGGCAAATCAGCGATCTGGAGAGCCAACTCAATGTCAAGCTATTCTATCGCACCAAGCGGGACGTGCAGCTGACCCAGGAGGGGCGCACCTTCCTCCCCTTTGCCATTGAAATGCTGGAGGCCGCCAAGAAGGGGGCCTTTGCCGTCAAGCAGCTCCATGAGGGGGCGAAAGGCCGGCTGTCCATTGCCACCATTGACATCTCTGATGTCTTTCTGGCGGGCTGCCTCCGGGACTTTGGAAGGGCCTATCCGGACATTGTGGTGGATATCAACTATGTGTCCAGCGGTGATGCCCTGCTGGACGAGGGGCAGGATCCCTTTGACTTCCATTTCCTCTATGGGGATATGCTCCCGGAAAGCGAGGAGTTTGACACTCTGCCCGCCTATACAGATCAACTCTGCCTGGTGGTTCCCAAGGGACATCCTCTGGCAACTGGCGAGGCGGATCTGAATGGGTTGAAACAGGAGAAGTTTATCCTGATATCCGAAAATGAAAGCCCCATCCTGTATATGCAGATCATGGACTTCTGTCGATCCAGGCGATTTTCGCCAAATATTGTCAATGAGTCCGACAACGTCCGGGCGGTGCTCCTTAGTGTCGGCGCCGGACTGGGCATCACCATCCTCCCAGCCTCCCGGCCGAAGGAGGTCATGCCATCCCCCCTGGATCTGATTCCCCTGGATCTGGACATCTCCTATGCAGTGGCCTGGAAAAAATCCCTGCTGAACCCAGCGGCCAAGCTGTTCCTGGATATCTTAAAACAGCATATTGATCTATGAAAAAGGCCCTCCGCATCGGCAGAGGGCCTTCAAACTTATATGAGCGGCAATCCGTCAGCCGCGCTTCAGCAGGCCCTGGGCCAGGTCCTGGGCCGCCTGCTGCTTCATGACATAGTGAATTTTCTTACCTGTGGCGGTTCTGGGCAGGGAGTCCACCAGGCGGTAATAGCGGGGGCGCTTGTAGGCGGAAAGCATGGGGCTTTCCTTGCAGAATTTGATCACATCATCCACAGATACCGACTCATCCATGGGCACCACATAGGCCACGACGGCCTGTCCCCGCAATTTGTCCGGGACAGAGGTCACCAGGGAATCCGATACCAGATCGCAGCCGTTGAGGACCTCCTCAATCTGAGTGGGATAGATGTTTTCCGCGGAGCAGACGATCATGTCATCCTTTCGGCCGTTGATGGTGATATACAGGTTGTCGCCCCAACAGCCCAGGTCGCCGGTGTACATCCAGCCTTTGTAGAATTTCTCCTCTTCCACCTGGGGATTGTTGTAGTAGCTGTAAGTGCTCTTGGCCGGGGACCAGATGATGACCTCCCCCACCGTTTTATTGTCCGTGGGTACCACATCATCCGGCTCCGCCTTGTGGTCCTCATAGACCTTAACCACCCGGACCTCGTCGTCGATGCAGCCTCCGCCCACGGTTCCGGCGTACTCCGGCAGGTCATAGGGGCGGAGGAAGGAGTTCCAGAAGGTCTCGGTGGTGCCGTAACCGTTGAAAATATTGGGGGTCAGGATCTCCAAATACCGCATGCAAGCGGCACGCTCCAAGGGGGCGCCCATGGTGATCAGTCCCTTTAGGCGGCTCAGATCCACCGGATGCTTCTCCTGGGTGCGGGCCAGCAATTCCAGGGAGGAAGGGGAGCCCATCAGGAATGTGACGCTGTAATGCTCCGCCCACTGCAGGGACTGGCGGGGGATAAAGCTCCGGCAGATCACCACGCAGGCTCCCACATAAAAGCTGGGGCCAGGGCCGCCGCAGTGGCAGCCGCCCCGATGGAACCAGGGGGTCGTGTTCATGCAGATGTCGTTGCAGTTTAAGGGGTAATGCATAATGACATCGTGGGCGGACAGCACCTCGTTGATGTCGTTCAGCGCGGTGCTCTTGGGCAGGGCGGTTGTGCCGGAGGTGCATAGCCGAAGAACCTCATCGTAGATGTGGGGGACAAAGTCCATCTGGGGATCGGTGTCGGGCTGGCCGGCCACATAATCCTCATAGCTGATATGGCCTTCTGGCAGGGGAACGCCCTTGAGATTGTCCGCCATAATGGCCCGGGCAGGGGGATACTTTGCCAGCTTTACCGCCTTGGCGGCAGCATCCACAATGTCGGCGGAGTAGATAAACACCTTGGGCCGGTTGTGGTCCATGAGCAGGGCCATCTCGCCGGGAGCCAGGTTGAAGTTTGCCGGGTTCAGGATGGCGCCGATCTTCCGAGGACCAATATAGGTAAACGCAAATTCCGGGGAGTTCTGCAGCGCGGTCATCACCACGTCATTCTTTCCGATTCCATCCCTGCGCAGGGCGTGGGCCAGCCGGTTTGCATCCTGATTCAGTTGGACATAGTTCCAACTCCGGTCGGTCGCGGGATCTATCACCGCCTGCTTTGTTCCATAGCGGCGCACATTGCGCATAAAGCCATTGAGCCAGGTGTATTGATGCTCGAAGGTCTCGATAAACATTTTATCGTTATAGGTTCGTCCCATGGTTGCCTCCTCCTGATTGAATTAAATAATAGCATTTTTGCATTAATTTCTGAAAAATATACGCAATATAATAATTGCGTATCTGGATTATATCATAGCAAAAAATGGTTGTCAAGAAGAATTATGGGGGCGTCCTGACACTTGCTTTTTTGTCCATTCAGGGATAAAATCGGATGGAGAAAACCCGGATGTGACGGGAGAGAAAGGAACCCTGCCATGATTGATATTACCGCGATTGGAGAAATCCTGATTGACCTGACACAAAAAGGAGTGGATGCCTGGGGTGTTCCCCAGTTTGCTGCGAACCCCGGAGGGGCGCCTGCCAATGTGGCGGTTGCCGCCAGGGGATAGGGGCCTCCACCGCCTTTATTGGAAAGGTGGGCAGAGACGGCTATGGACGGTATCTCCGCTCTGTGCTGGAGGAAAACGGCGTGGATGTTTCCCACTTGGCCCAGGACAGCCAGGCTCTGACCACTCTGGCGGTGGTGACGGTGGACCCCTCTGGGGAGCGCAGCTTTACCTTCTACCGGGACAATACGGCGAACGTACGGCTGACTCAGGCGGAGAGCACCGTTGAAGCCACCAAAATTCTGCACTTTGGTTCGGTGAGCCTGACGGCGGAGCCGGCCCGCTCTGCCACCCTTTCCGCCGTAAGGCAGGCCAAGGCCCATGGAAGCCTGATTTCCTATGACCCCAATTACCGGGCAAATCTGTGGGACAGCCAGGAGACTGCCGTCGCCCGGATGAAGCGTCCCCTGGCCTTGGTGGATGTGTTGAAGGTTTCCCACGAAGAGCTGGTTCTGCTGACGGGAACGGCTGACCTGGCAGAGGGCTCCAGGCTGCTGGCCGGGGAGGGCATCCGCCTGGTCCTGGTGACCCTGGGGGAGGAAGGGGCCTATTTCCGCTACGGGGAGATCACCGGAAGGGTGCCTGGATTTTCCGTCCATGTGGCGGATACCAACGGCGCCGGAGATACCTTCTTTGGGGCAGTCCTTGCCAAGCTGGCCGCCCGCAATGGCCTGGAGGGGCTGGATCAGGGGGAGCTGACCCGGATTGTCACCTTTGCCAATCGGACGGCCTCCATCACCACCAGCCGCAGCGGCGCCATGCCCGCCATGCCCACGCTGGATGAAGTGTTTTTTTAAAGTTCCGCCTTTTTGACAGGCTGAGGGCCGGGCTTTCCTTCTCAGGAAAGCCCGGCCCTGTTTTAAATCGGGGAATCACTCCGCCTTTGAAGGCCGAACCAATCAGTCGCCCTGGAGGGCATCGTAGCCCTCTTCCCCGGTGCGAACCTTGACCACGTTCTCAACATCGTAGACGAAGATCTTTCCATCCCCAATATGCCCAGTATAGAGCGCCTTTTTCGCCGCTTCAATGACGTCGGAGACCGGGACCTTGGAAACCACGACCTCAACCTTGATCTTCGGCAGCAGCCTTGCCTCCACCGGAGCGCCCCGGAAGTAGGTTTCATGCCCCTTTTGGACGCCATAGCCAAAGACGCTGGTCACCGTCAAGCCGGTAATTCCAATCTGCTCCAACGAGGCCTGCAGGAGGTTGAATCGGGCTTGGTTGGTGACGATCGTCACCTTTGTCATCTTGGAGCCGGTGCTCTCGTGATGCACCACCGGCACCGCTTCATCCGGAGCAACGGACGCCCCGGAATGCGCCATCTCACTGGCGTTCTCAAATTGCAGCGCCGCAGGGGCAAAATCGGGATAGGCCATGTTGCCATGCTCACCGATGTCGAGACCGGTCAGCTCCTCCTCCCGGGAGACGCGGATGCCCACGGTCGCCTTGATGGCAAGCCATACCAGGGCGGAGGCGACAAAGGTAAACACACCCACAGCCACGATGCCCAGCAGCTGGATACCCAGCAGGGAGAAGCCGCCGCCAAAGAACAGGCCGTCTGTCGTGGACAGAGAAGTGACGCCGGATTGGGCGAACAGGCCGACACAGATCGTTCCGAACACGCCGCAGCCCAAGTGTACGGAAGTAGCGCCCACCGGGTCATCAATGTGAATCTTATCAAAGAAGCTCACCGCGAAGACCACCAGGATACCAGAGAGGGCACCGATGATCAGAGAGCTGGTGACGCTGACATAAGCGCATCCGCCGGTGATGCCCACCAGTCCCGCCAGACAGCCGTTGATGGTCATGCCCAGGTCGGGTTTGCCCAGGAAGATCCAGGACGTGATGGTGGAGGTGAGCACGGCCGCGATTGCAGAGGTGTTGGTGGTCACCAGGATATGCATCACGTCGGAGGGGTTCTGGAAGCTCATGGTGGAGCCGGGGTTGAAGCCGAACCAGCCCAGCCAGAGGACAAAGAGGCCGATCACCGCCAGGGACATGTTGTGGCCGGGAATTGCCTTGACCTTACCGTCCTTGTCATACTTGCCAATGCGGGGGCCGAGAATCATTGCGCCGGCCAGGGCCGCCCAGCCGCCCACGGAGTGCACCGTGGTGTCGCCGGCAAAGTCCATAAAGCCCAGGTCAGACAGCCAGCCGCCGCCCCAAATCCAGTGGCCCACAATGGGGTAAATTATCAGTGTCAAAACAAAGGAAAACAGAATGAAGCTCAGGTACTTAACCCGCTCGGCCACTGCGCCGGAGACGATGGTGGCCGCCGTGCCGCAGAAGACCAGCTGGAAGAAGAACTTGCCCCAGAAGGGGACGTTGGAAGTCAGTGTCTCGTCATAAAACGAAAGATCCTGCCCACCTAGGATGAACAGATGCTGGGTTCCCACAAAGGGGTTGTCGCCGCCAAACATTAGTCCCCAGCCCAGCAGCATAAAGCCCAGTGACGAGACGGCAAATACGATAAAGTTTTTCGACAGAATGTTGACCGTGTTCTTCGCCCGGGCAAAGCCAGCTTCCACAGAGGCAAAGCCTAAATTCATGAAGAACACCAGAATCGCTGCTAGGAGCACCCATAAGGTGTCAACAATCATTGTCATGTCCATATCAATTCCTCCCTCTTCTTTTGCCGCGAACGCGGCCAAAAATAGTTGAGGCGTCTCTCTCTCCGAGATCCGCCCCATTGCAGAATAGGAAAAGCGCTGCTGGACTTAGTCGTCCGCAGCGCCTTTGCTTGATTGGAAGTATACACCAGCAACAGCGAGATGTCAATGATTTTTTGCAAGTCCGTTGACCTTTTGCTTCGTTTTTGTAAGTACTTACAAAATTTTGTCGGGTTTGGAAGGGAATGTTTTGCACCAATGACAATCACGTCCTGCAAAAATTCAGTTATGAGGACGTTTTAATATGCTCACTGTCTAAACATTGCCTTTGTTTCTTCCACTGCCTCGGGAGGAAGATATTTTTCATAATCCTCCGGTGCCCATGCGTCCATATAACCACTGAAAATGCGGTCAGGACATTCCAAACCAAGAAGATGGGCCATTGTAACAGCAAAACCATTAAAATTGTTCCCTCCAGCCGTCACAATATTCCCTGAAACAACCGCGGGAGCAGCCACATCATTTCTCTTATTCAAGAATGGACAGAAATCAAAGAGGTATCCGCTCCTCAGAAGGGCAGGCGCATAAAGCTAAAATGGTTATGTCGTACCTCATTTCCTGGTGGGGGAACGAGGCGCCGCCTCGAATTTTTCAGCTACCTCCTTCAGGTACTGGCGGATGGGCAGGTGCTGGGGACATGCCTTTTCGCATTGACCGCAGCCGACGCAGTCGCTGGCCTTGCCGTGCTTCAAGGAAATGTTGTTGTAGTACACTGCTTGGCTGGAAAAACTACCGGTCGTGCGGGAAACGCTGTTAAACAGCGCGAAATACTGGGGGATTGCAATTCCCTTTGGGCATCCGTGGGTACAATAGGCGCAGCCAGTGCAGGGGATAGGAGTGTTCTTTTCGAGGATCACAGTGACCTGATCGATGATCTTCTGCTCCTCCGGTGTAATCGGTTCAAAACGCAGGAGGGTATCCGTGTTATCCTCCACCTGCTCCATGGTGTTCATGCCGGAGAGCACGCGGGTGACGCCCTCCTGGCTGGCGGCGTACCGAAGCGCCCGGGAAGCGTTGGAGGCATTGGGGCGGGCCTGCTTCAGGAGGGCTTCGGCCTCCCCTGGCAAATTAACCAGGGTGCCGCCTTTGCAGGGCTCCATCACGGTGACGGGCTTGCCATATTTGCGGGCCACTTCCGGGCAGCGGCGGGACTGGACATTGGGCTGCTCCCAATCCACATAGTTGATTTGCAGTTGGACAAAGTCCAGCAGAGTTCCATACTGGGCCAGGATTTCTTCACACCGCCGCCCCTTTCGGGCCTGGCAGTATGAAAGTGCTTTTGCGCGCCCCCGCCGGATAAATGCAGGGCATGCCTCTTCCACGGATCCAAATTTCACCGTATGCTCAAGGCACCCCCAGAACCTGTTGGGGAAAGACTTCCTCAAATCCTATTTGTTTACATTTTCCTTCCTCCAATTCTGTTTTTTTGTTGCAATTGCAATGAAAATATTATACAATATTCATGTGGTATTGCTGGATTGTTCTGGTTATTTAGACTAAACAGGCGCAGTCGTTACAAAATCAATATAAATAGGAAAGGAGTTGTTAAAATGAAAATGAAACTTCCAGGGATAATCACCCCGTTAATCTGTCTGGCGCTACTTTTGTGTGCCTGTGGTAGCAATGCATCCTCGGTGAACGCCGACAGAATAGACGAAATCAACCAGGAAGAAACATATGCCAGCG
>CAYLVH010000070.1:0-9724 GCA_964387095.1 uncultured Oscillospiraceae bacterium | reverse complement strand
CTCAAACTAATCGTTCCCAAATACAAAGCGGAGAAGGGAATACAGCACGTCCTCAGGGGTCAGCTCATCGCCGTTGAAAAAGGTGACGCCCTCACGGATCGTCAGCTCCAGGGTGATGTTGTCCACCCAGTTCCAGTCAGTGGCGATGCAAGGCTCAACCTCCATGGTATCATAGTTCAGGGAGAGTACCGTATCATACATCAGCATCAGGCCCAGGCCGCAGTCAGAGTTGGAACAGGGATCATAAGGTATCCGTGGAATCCAAAGTGCCCACCCGCAGCGTTTCAGGTTCATCGGTGTCCGAAGCTGCCAGAGACAGAATCATGGCCAGCGTCAGCACAAATGCCATAAGACTTTTCATTTCTTTTCCCTCCTTATGAATTTATCTTCCTTTCAGACCATCGACCCGATTTGCCCGATGAAATCTTCCAACTTCAATAGGATCCCTTCCCTGAAATGGGGATTGTCCATACAATCCTTCCTGTGATAAAATAATCAAAAATGTATGAAATGGGGTTTTAAAATGGAACTGTTGTCAATTTCCGAAAACTTCATGCTACTATGAATTTCAGGAATACATTCCAGCAAAAAAACGGCTGTTGGAGTCCAATCCCCGACAGCCGTTTTCCTTTGATTGCAATTTCACTCACTTGGTGCCGTAAATACGATCGCCCGCGTCACCCAGGCCGGGCACAATATAGCAATTCTCATCCAAGCCCTCATCAATGGCGGCGCAGTAGATCTCCACATCGGGATGGTCCGCCTGGACCCGCTCGATGCCCTCCATGACGGCGAGAATATTCATCAGCTTAATGTGCTTGCAGCCGTAGTTCTTCAGGGCCTGAATCGCTGCGGAGGCGGAACCGCCGGTGGCCAGCATGGGATCCAGCACAATCACATCCCGCTCCGCAATATCCTCGGGTACTTTGCAGTAATATTCCACAGGCTCCTTGCTGTCCGGGTCCCGATACAGACCGATATGTCCCACCTTGGCGGAGGGGACCAGGCTGAGAACGCCATCCACCATGCCCAGGCCCGCCCGGAGGATGGGGACAATCGCCAGCTTTTTACCCGTGATGGCATGGAATGTACCAGCACCCATGGGCGTCTCGATTTCCACCTCGCCCAGGGGCAGATCCCTGGTCGCCTCATAGCATTCCAGCGTCGCGATCTCCGAGATCACCTCCCGGAACGCTTTGACGCCGGTATTCTTGTCCCGCAAAATGCACAGCTTATGCTGCACCAACGGGTGATCCACAACATGCACCTTTTCCATATTTGCCATGATGATTACCTCCCTGTCTTTCTCAGGCCCTTCCTTCGGCCTGCTCCTCCTTTTGTCTTTGAAGCCGCTCTCGCTCCGCCTGGCTCAGCCGCAGATAGTTGGGGGTCAGCTGGTTTGCGGAGATCATCTCCCCCCGCTGGATCTGCTCCATGGCCGCCCGGGCTACCCCCCAGGCGCTCTGCTGAATCAGGTTTTCCAGCGCGGGGGTCAGGTCCAGGCCCCTTTCCGCGCCATACTGGCAGCACAGCATGGCCCCGTCCCCCACCACAATATGGGGATATTTCCGCATTTCCTCCTGGCCGCAAAGCTCCTCCAGGGAAATCGCCCGGTCCGGGGTGAGCCGGAGGACCTTGCCGTTTTCCGCCTTAAAAATCCCATTGTAGACCTGTTTTCTCCGGGCATCCATGGCGCAGCAGATTCTCCCACATTGCAGCCCCAGGTTCCAAGCCATGGCCTCCAGGGTGGAAACCCCGCAAACTGGCTTTTTTTCCGCCCAGGCCAGCCCCTTGATGGCAGAGACGCCGATGCGCAGGCCGGTAAAGGAGCCCGGGCCGACGGCCACAGCCAGCACGTCTATCTCATGCAGCGTCAGCCCGGTGTTTTCCAGCATTCCGGTGATCATGGGCAGAAGGGTCTGGCTATGGGTCAGGCCGTTATTCTGGAAGGACTGGGCCAGCAGCTTGCCGCCCTGGGTGACGCAGCAGGATGCCGCCACGGCGGAGGTTTCAACAGCTAAAATCTTCATCCCCGGACCAACCTCCCTGAAGCATCCTGAATGGTAATGACGCGCTGATTGTCTGTCTCTCCCCGGCGGATGTCAATGAGGATGGGGTCTTCCAGCGCGTCCTGGGCGCGTTCGCTCCACTCCACGGCGCAAACGCCGTTTCTCTCCAAATAATCCTCCCAGCCGATGTCAAACAGCTCATCCCCGCTGTTCAGGCGGTACAGATCAAAGTGGAACAGGGGGAGCCGGCCGCCCTCATACTCGTTGACTATGGTAAAGGTGGGGGAGGTCACCCGCTGGGTGATCCCCAGCCCCCGGGCCAGGCCCCGGGTGAAGGCGGTCTTCCCCGCGCCCAGGTCCCCTGTATAGGCCAGCACCTCGCCGCCGGCCAGCAGCCGCCCCAGCTTCTCTCCCAAGGCTTCCGTCTCCTCCGGGCTCTCCGTAATCACCTGCATGGCCCGGCCTCCCTCCTTCTTTCTGCTAAGATATAGTATTATATCATAATTCCCCCCTGACTGCAAAGCCATTTCACCCTTTTTGAGACCCCGGGTAAATTTTTTGAATGACATGCATAAACCCCCTTTACAAATGGGGCAAAGGTGAGTATGATACTTCTAACAAGTCAATGATCTTCAGGGCGGGGCGCAATTCCCCACCGGCGGTACAGCCCGCGAGCGGTCAGCAATGCTCCGCATGATTCGGTGAAATTCCGAAGCCGACAGTTACAGTCTGGATGGAAGAAGAATCGGTTTTGGTTTTGCTCTGGAATGGTGACGTTCCAGGGTTTTTTCAGCCAAAACAGCACAGTATGCAAGCGCCCTGTGGAGGATTTTCCACAGGGCGTATTTTTTTGAAAGGAGCAGCTATGACAGATCAGGACTATATGCGCCAGGCCATTGCCCTGGCCTGGCAAGGGGCGGGCTGGACCAACCCCAATCCCATGGTGGGGGCTGTGGTGGTCAAGGACGGCCGCATCATCGGTCAGGGCGCCCATCTGCGCTGCGGCCAGCTCCACGCGGAGCGCAACGCCCTGGCGGCCTGCACAGAGGACCCGGCAGGGGCCACCATTTACGTAACCCTGGAGCCCTGCTGCCACTACGGCAGGACGCCCCCCTGCACGGAGATTCTCCTGGAAAAGAAGCTGGCCAGGGTGGTCATCGGTTCCCGGGACCCCAACCCCAAAGTGGCGGGCAAGGGGGCAAAGCTCCTGCGGGAGCACGGCGTCCAGGTGGAGGAGGGCTTCCTCCGGGAGGAATGTGACGCACTAAACCCGGTGTTCTTCCACTACATCACCACAGGGCGGCCCTATGTGGTGCTGAAATACGCCATGACCCTGGACGGCAAGATCGCCACCCGGACCGGGGCTTCCAAATGGATCACCGGCCAGGAGGCGCGGCGGCACGTCCACGGTCTCCGGGGCCGCTATAGGGGGATTCTGGCGGGGATCGGCACCGTGTTGGCGGATGACCCCCTGCTGAACTGCCGGCTGGAAGGGGGCCACCAGCCCACCAGGATCATCTGCGACAGCCGACTGCGCATCCCCCTGGACAGCCAAATCTGTAAAACCGTGGAAACATACAACACCATTGTGGCCTGCGCCCTGGAGGATCCCAGGAAAAAGGCCACCCTGGAGGCCCTGGGCGTGGAGGTGTGGCGGCTCCCCGGCCAGGACGGCGAGGTGGACCTGCAGGCCCTCGTGGCCCGGCTGGGCCAGGGGGGTGTGGACTCCGTCCTGCTGGAGGGGGGCGGCGCCCTCCATGAGGCGGCTCTCCGGGCGGGGATTGTCAACCATGTCTGCGCCTACGTCGCCCCCAAGCTCTTCGGGGGGAAGGACGCCAAGACCCCGGTGGAGGGGCTGGGCGTGGAGGTCCCCGGGGCGGGGGCGCAGCTGGCCAACCTGAAAACTACGGGTCTGGGGGAGGACATTCTGTTGGAATACGACGTGATAGGAGGTATGAACGGTGTTTACTGGAATCGTTGAAGAGGTGGGGTCGGTCAAGGCGCTGAAATTTAGCTCCATCACCGGCACCATAGAAATAAAGGCGAAAACCGTCCTGGAGGGGACAAAAATCGGTGACAGCATCGCGGTCAACGGCGTCTGCCTGACGGTGACGGAGCTGGGTCCGGAGGGTTTTACTGCGGACGTCATGCCAGAAACCCTGCGGAGGAGCAACCTGGGTACCCTGCGTCCCGGTTCCCCGGTGGATTTGGAGCGGGCCATGGTGGCGGACGGGCGCTTCGGCGGCCACATGATCTCCGGCCACATTGACGGCACCGGCACCATCATCCAGCAGCGCAGGGAGGGGAATGCCGTCTGGGTGCGCATCCAGGCTCCGGGGGAACTCCTCCAGCTCATCGTGGAGAAAGGCTCCATCGCCATCGACGGCATCAGCCTGACAGTCGCCGCCGTCAGCGGCCGGGACTTCCAGGTCTCCATCATCCCCCACACGGGCAGCCAGACCATCCTGCTGTCCAAGCACCCTGGAGACGTGGTCAACCTGGAAACGGATATCATCGGAAAATATGTTCAGAAGCTGCTGGCCCCTGGGGCGCCGGCCCAGGAGAGCCAGGAGCGCAAGCTCACCCTGGAATATTTGGAAGCAAATGGTTTTTAAAAAGGAGAACGCTATGGAATTTCAGTACAATACCATTGAAGATGCCCTGGAGGCCCTGCGGGCGGGCAAGCTGATCCTCTGCACCGATGATCCCGACCGGGAGAACGAGGGGGATCTCATCTGCGCCGCCCCGTTTGCCACCACCGAGAACGTGAACTTTATGGCCACCCATGCCAGGGGGCTGATCTGCACCCCTATGTCCGCCGAAATCGCCCACCGGCTGAACCTGCCCCAGATGGTCTCCGAAAATACGGACAATCACTCCACGGCCTTCACCGTCTCCATCGACCATGTGAACACCACCACCGGCATCTCCGCAGAGGAGCGGGCCTACACCTGCCGGGCCTGTGTGGACCCCAACACCAAGCCCGACGACCTGCGCCGCCCGGGGCATGTGTTCCCCCTGGTGGCCCGGCGGGGCGGCGTGCTGGTCCGGGGCGGCCACACCGAGGCCACGGTGGACCTGTGCCGCCTGGCCGGGCTGGCGGAGTGCGGCCTGTGCTGCGAGATCATGCGGGAGGACGGCACCATGATGCGCACGCCGGAGCTGCGAAAGCTGGCCAAGGAGCACGGCCTGGTGTTCATCACCATCAAGGACTTACAGGACTACCTCCGCCGCCACGAAAATCACATGATCCGGGAGGCCTGCGCCAAGCTGCCCACCTGCCACGGGGATTTCCGGATTTACGGCTACATCAACGATATCACCGGGGAACACCATGTGGCCCTGGTCTGCGGGGAGATCGGGGACGGGGAGAACCTCCTCTGCCGGGTACACTCCGAGTGCCTCACCGGTGACGTGTTCGGCTCCGCCCGCTGCGACTGCGGCGCCCAGCTGCAAACCGCCATGGCGCTGGTGCAGCAGGAGGGCCGGGGCATCATCCTCTACATGCGTCAGGAGGGCCGGGGCATCGGCCTCATCAACAAGCTGAAGGCCTATGAGCTTCAGGAGCACGGCCGGGACACCGTGGAGGCCAATGTGGAGCTAGGCTTCGCCCCAGACCTGCGGGAATACTGGTCCGGCGCCCAGATTTTGAAGGATCTGGGGGTAAAATCCATCCGCCTGCTGACCAACAACCCCAGCAAGCTCTACGGGCTGGAGGGCTTTGACTTCCGCATCACAGAGCGGGTCCCCATTGAGATCGCGCCTGGCAAGTATGACGCCTTCTACCTGAAAACCAAGCAGGAAAAAATGGGTCATGTATTTAAAACCATCAAATTTAATAACTAAGGAGGATTCTACTATGAGCATCAATCTTTATGAAGGAAAAGTCGTCGCCCCCCAGGGGATGCGGGTGGGCATCATCGCCTCCCGCTTCAACAGCTTCATCGTCCAGAAGCTCCTGGACGGCGCCGTGGACGGCCTGGTCCGTCATGGCGTCCAGGAGGAGAACATCGACGCCTGCTGGGTGCCCGGCGCCTTTGAAATCCCTGTCACGGCCCAAAAGATGGCCACCAGCGGCAAGTATGACGCTGTGATCTGCGTGGGCGCGGTGATCCGGGGCGCCACCTCCCATTATGAGCTGGTGGTCAACGAGACCACCAAGGGCATCGCCCAGGTGGGGCTGCAAAGTGGTATCCCCGTGCTCTTCGGCGTCATCGCCACCGAGAACATTGAGCAGGCCATTGAGCGTGCCGGCTCCAAGGCGGGCAACAAGGGCTATGACTGCGCTCTCTCCGCCATTGAGATGGTCAACCTGATGGGCCAGCTGTCATGACCCTGCGAACCCTGATCTTTGACTGGGACGGCACCCTGCACAACACCGAGGCCCTGTACGGCAGGGCCTTCCAGCGGGCTTATGCCTGGCTGGCGGAGGAGGGCTACGCCCCAGAACGGCATTACTCCCACCGGGAGGTCTCCGTCTACTTGGGGATGAACGCCCCGGAGATGTGGAACACCTTTATGCCGGAGCTGCCCCAGGCGGTTAAGGAGCACTGCTCTGCCATGATTGGGGAGCAGATGGTGTCCGAGATCTATGCCGGGAACGCCATCCTCTATCCCAGCGCGGCGGAAACCCTGGCCGCGCGGAAGGGGGGCGGGCTACCAGCTGGTTTTCCTCTCCAACTGCAAGCACGCCTATCTGGAGGCCCACCGGAGGGTGTTCGCCCTTGACCGCTGGTTTGACGGCTTTTACTGCTGCCAGGACTATGAGTTTCGCCCCAAGACGGAGATCTTTTCCGCCATCCAGAAAAAATTTCCAGGGGATTTTTGCGTCATTGGCGACCGGGCCTCTGACCTGGAAGTGGCAAAAGTCCACCACCTGGCCTCTGTAGGCTGCGCCTACGGCTTTGGCGGGCCAGAGGAGCTGGCCCGGGCGGACCGGATCGCCTGGAGCGTGGAGGAGCTGCCCACCCTAATACAGGGCCTATGACCGGTAAAAAGGGCCCGTTGCAGAATGAAATTGTTTTTCAACGGGTCTTCTATTCTCTATCAACACATTTATGGCGGGCACATATGAAAAAAATGACCCAATTCAGCAGGAAACGGGCATAGCAGGGCGGGCCCCGGAGGCAATTCCGGCGCCAAATGTGGAAAATCTTCTGTTGAGTTTCCCTATGCCGTCATTTTTTCAGACACACGGGCCCGGTGAAAGCCCTCCGGCCGCCGCAGGAAAGGCTTGAGGGTCTCGACGTCATTCTGGTCGGAAAACGCCTCTATCCCAGTAATATATTCGCTGTTCACCGGGAACTGCACATTGTATCCCGGCTTCAGCTGTCCGTTGCGCATGTGGTCTTCTTTCATCCGCATAAAGGTGGCGTCCTCGTCGGTCTTCGAGTAGCTGCTGCGGCCCTCATCCATGATGGACGGCTGCGCCTCATAGCCTTTCCACCGCGCCAGCAGCTGGTAAAACAGATCCTCCAGTGCTTCCCGGCACCGTCCCGTCCGGAACCGGGCCAGGGTGCTGTAGCCGGGCTCTTTTTGCAACGGGTCCTTACTTTTTCCTTCCCAGGTCCGCAGGCAGCGGGACCTGCGGATCAGTCCCCTTTGACCTCCAGGAAATAACCCACCTTGCGCACCGTGGAGATGGAAACCCGGGAGCCTAGGATAAACAGCTTTTTGCGGAGGAAGGAGATATATGCTTCCACGTTGTTGCTCTCCACCTCGGACTCGGAACCCCAGACCCGGTTCAACAAATCCTCCTTGGAAAAAGCGGTGCCGGGGGAAGAAATCAGCAGGCGGAACACATCGAACTCCTTGAAGCCCAGGCGGACGGAGTTCTCCCCACAGCTCAGCACTCGGGTAAACAGCCCCAAGCGCAGGTCTGCGAAGGTCAGCTCCTCCAGAACCACTTCCCCCTGGCGGCGGGTCAGGGCGCGAATGCGGGCCAAAAGCTCTTCCACGGCAAAGGGCTTCGTCATGTAGTCATCCGCGCCACAGTCCAGGCCGGCAACCTTGCTGTCCAGGTCGTCCCGGGCAGTCAGGATCAGGATCGGCGTGTAGTTCTGTTCCTGGCGCAGTTGACGGCAAACGCTGAACCCGTCCATCTTTGGCAGCATAGCATCTAGAATTACTACATCATAGGCGGTATCGCGGATAGTCTCCAAGGCAGCGGCCCCATCGTAAACAGTATCCGCCTGATACTCCTGGTTCCGCATAATCTGAGCCAGGGCCTCGGCCAGACGCACTTCATCATCTACGATTAGAACGCGCATAATGTCACCTCATTTCCAGATTTTTGTATTTTTTCATTATAATTCTTTTTTAGACATGAAGCAAGATTTCAATCGATTTCTGAAAGAACTTTCATAAATTTTAGAGCTATTTACAACCCAAATTTCAGAATCTTTTTGTTGACCGCAGAGGAAAAGGTCCTTATAATAACCATATTGAGACCAAACAAAGGAGATCAAACTATGGCTGAATATATCGCCACGGCGGGACAAACCTATCTGCCATTTCCGGACAACATCCACATCGACACCTTGCCCTACCAGCCCCTGAAGGAGCCAGGACTCCCGCCCCTGGAGCTGACCCAGAGGATGAAGGATCTAGGCGTGGAGCTTTCCGCCCAGAGCCAGCACTTCCTCCCCGGCGTCACTGCGGAGATGCTGGACTGGCACTGGGCCAATATGGACAAGACCTATTACCTCTGGGCCCCCGGCTCCCACAAGCGCTTTAACTGGGTCAAGGAGCCCTGGAGGGTGGGCTTTATCCACTCCGTCCACTGCATCAGCGAGACCGTGGGGAAGGGGAACCCCGTCTTTGGGGGCAACGGCGTGGAAATCCACCGCCAGCCCCTGAGCTATTACCCCTTCACCACCCACCTGAGCCATGTCCTCTGCGAGGGCATCTACAACGACAAGGGCGAATGGGTGGACAGCACCGTTCACATCTGGGAGGATACGGAGGGCGGCTGCAACCACTACTCCGCCTCGGTTACAAACACCCGCTGCTCCATGCCACCCCACTTCATCTTTGAGATGCTGGAGGCGGATCCAAACGCCAAGCTTGTCCCCCCTGCCTCCACCGACCACGAGGAGTACGAGGCGGCCCGCTGGCTGGAATTCCTGCCCCAGCTGTACGCGCTGTGGAAGGACCACCCCGATCCCAGCCAAAATGTCCACTGCAATCTGGAGGTCAGGCAGATGCCTGACGGTTCCCTGGAATACATCCACGAGAACGGACCCGTACAGTGGTAATCACAGAAAAAGCCGGACGGCGGATACCGTCCGGTTTCTTGTTTATAAGGGTTTACAGATAGCTCTTCAGCTGCTCCACTTTGTTCAGCCGCTCCCAGGGCAGGTCCAGCTCAGGGCGGCCAAAGTGTCCATAGGCGGCCACCTGCTCATAGATGGGGCGGCGCAGGTCCAGATAGGCAATGATGGCGGCGGGGCGCAGGTCAAAGATCTCCTGGACGATCTCAGCCAGCTTGTCATCGGGCAGGACGCCGGTGCCGTAGGAGTCCACCAGCACGGAGACAGGGTGGGAAACCCCGATGGCATAGGCCACCTCCACCTGGCAGCGCTTTGCCAAACCTGCCGCCACGATGTTCTTTGCTACATGGCGGGTCATATAGGCGGCAGAACGGTCCACCTTGGTGGGATCCTTGCCGGAGAAGGCGCCGCCGCCGTGGGGCGCGGAGCCGCCGTAGGTGTCCA
>CAYLVH010000069.1:0-9971 GCA_964387095.1 uncultured Oscillospiraceae bacterium | reverse complement strand
TCCTTCTATCGGTATTTCATTTTGTCCTTGACAACGGGTACACTTTATTTCCCGATACCGGGTTTTCCGACGTTGGATTATCCGATGTCGGATTTTCCAATCCCGGGTTTTCCAATCCCGGCTGTGCTTCCTCTGGCCGGGGTTGCGGTTGTTCGTAGATGGTATAAACCATGTCGGCCATCTTGCCCTTGCCATCCCGGTTCTGCTGGCGGGTGATGTACCCGGCCTTTTCCAGCTCCCACACTGCCGTCCGTATGGCGTCGATGCTTTCCCGGTTGATAATGGACAAGCCTTTCAGCGTATAGTCCCAATCTTCCGGCAGGGACAGCATTTGCGAAAGCAGGCCCTTGGCTTTCAGGGACAGGTCTTTGTTCCGCAGGTGGTGGTTGGACATCACCGTGTAGCCCCGGTTTTTCTCCACACGAAAAACTGCCATTTCGTCGTCAACTCCTTTCAGTTGGAATAGAACCGCGTCATAGGCGGTGAGCTTGCCCGGCTGGTAGGGACACTCTGCATACACACAAAACTGATACTTCCAGTCGGGACGGTAGAAACGGCAGTCGCCGCAATCCTCCGGCGCTCCGGCGTCGCCGCTTTCATAGTGGTCGAAGCCGGGCTGGCCTTGCATGAGGCTTTCAAAGGCGCGGTCGCTGCCGGAAGGAAGTAAAATACAAAGTGTCGCCTCCTTTCTGGTTTTGGGCAAAAAGAGAAGCCGCAGACTTTTTCAAAATCTGCGGCTGGGCCGGGAAAGAGAAAAGGGCGCTGTCATGCTTGACAACACCCTATTTCTGCCTGATTATTCAGTTGTTTTGACCGGCCCCGTTTTCCGCTGCCCTAAAAAACATTGATTTTACTGGTTTTTTCATGTTTTCTTATGGCACCACGGCTTTATCGAAGCCGCTTTCTTTTTGAAAATCTTACTTGTCCAGACCGTACTTCTTATTGAAGCGACTGACACGTCCGCCGGTATCCACGATCTTCTGCTTTCCGGTGTAGAAGGGATGGCACTTGGAACAAACTTCGACACGGATGTCTTTCTTGGTAGAGCCAGTTGCGATCACATTGCCGCAGGCGCAGCGGATGGTGGTCTGCTGATAATTGGGATGAATTCCAGCCTTCATTGTATATTCACCTCTTTCAAGCGTAAAAAATCAAACTATCACAATAGCTTAATTAGCTTAGCATAATTCTAATGCAATTGCAAGCGTTTTTTTAATTTTCTTTTTCTTTTCAAATTTTCAAATTTGCGTTGCGATAACAAGTTGAGAATTTTATCTATTGGATCCAGTCTGGTAACAGCGGGATATGAACCGGATAAGGAGGGATGCGCAGGCGCATCTTGGGCGTGTTTGCCCAGCCGTTGTTGTTATCTTTCACATAGTGATGGAAAAAGCGCTTCATCTCCTGCTCGTAATAGGGGGCATATTGATCGCACCACTCCTGCGTATTGTAAACGTGCGCCACTTTTCTTCTGTTCCCAGATCTTTCTACGCCCGGAAAGTGCCCCATGTATGGTTTTCGCTGGTCCAGCCGGCTACAACATGGACAGGAACCTTTTCCTTGGTGATGGGACAGAAGAGATCCACATAGAGGTTGATGCCGTCCCGCTGGAAGATTATGTCGCAGAGCAGCGGGATGACCATGCGAAAACAGCATTTAATGATACAAAAATAAATGGCCTGGCACTTGTGGACAGATGGCACGAAATGTTATGGTAGCGCTGTAAACAAAAATATTATGGACGGATGAATAGACCGCTCCATATCTATTGAAAAAATCAGGAGGTATATCACCATGGATGCAATTCAGGCAATTATGGGGCGCCGCAGCGTGCGCCGTTTCACAGATAAGCATATCACGAAAGAACAGTAGTTGGATGTAATTCTTGCTGCCGCCACCAGCGGACCTTCCTGCGTTTACGCGCAGGACTGGGAGTTTATCGTGGTCAGAGACAAAGAGGTGCTGAACCGCATGGCAGATTGCAACGGAGGTCCGGCCGCACCTGCTAGAGGCTGCGATGTGGGCCTCCTGATCTGTGAAAATCCGGACCGGGCTTTCCCACCTGCAAAGGACTACCGGATCATTGACGGGGCAATTGCGGGTCAGAATATTGTGCTTGCCGCCACCGCATTGGGATTGGGCAGCGTATGGCCGGGCGTCTATCCGGAGATGGACCGGGTGGCAAATCAGCAGAGGTATTTCGGCCTGCCGGAAAGCATTGTGCCCCATTCATTGATTGCGCTGGGTTATCCGGACGAAACCGAGCAAAAGCGTCCCAAGAAGCCTATTCCAGACTGCATCCACTATGATAAGTGGTAACGAATTTGCTTTGAACTGTGGACGGCGGAGCGTGGATAGGTGTCTGCATAAAATACATGCAAATGGCGGTATGTAAAAGGAAAGCAGCAGAACACTGTCACCGTAACCCATATAATGTATGGAAGACGGGATGCAGATATGCGGCTAAGTCCTGTAGATAAGCAAAACCGTGCATCCCCAAGGCATATAGCCGTTGTGGAGATACAGTTTTGTCATAACTTCCTATTCCTCTGCCGGAATCAGGTTACTGACATAAGGCCGCTTTCCCGAAAGCACCTCGTCATAAAAGTTCTGCTTCCAGTCGATATACGCAACGCTTTCTTCCAGCTCTCTGATGGAGCAGCGCAGTGCTTCCTGGTCAGCATTTCTTTGCGCTGTGGAATGGTGGATTCTCCCTCCAAGCATAACGCCAGCTTGTCCTTCATCTCCTGGATGCTCATGCCATAGAAAAATAAGACGCCTTAAAACGTAGTCGGACAAATCCATCAGCGGAGCCATGTGTCCAACAGTATGGATTTGGCCTTAATGCGATTAAAATATTTATGTGAGGTGCGCAAATGAAAGATTATTATAATCTATTTGTTAAATTATCATTGCAACAGTGTACTAAGAATAATTATGCGGATAAATTGATTGTTCTGTGAAAGCGCAATCTAAGATTGCTCGTAAACGTCAACTCCATCCGCACCTTCCAACAGCTCCACTGGGGAATCCGTCTGAAAAAACCACAGGTACCGGTGGGCCACCGGCAGTCCGGTGATCTGCTCCAGGGCCGCCGTGTAAACCTCCAGCTGCTTCTGATACTCCTTGGCCCGCTGGGCCTCCTGACCCTTGGCAATCCGATCGGTTTTGAAATCCACCACCGTGATGCCCTCCAAGGTCCGGAACCACAAATCAATCACGCCCTGGAGCAGCACCTGCTCCCCCCGGGCGCCCTGGCCGTAATACCGGGCCGCATCGGACAGTATGGAGAATTTAAACTCCCGCTCCATTCCCTGGTTTCTGGCCTGCCGGCCCAACTGGGACCGGAAGAAGCTTGCCGCCCGCCGGGCATCGCAGGCCTTGCCCTGCCGGGCTGTCATACAGCCCTTTTCCACCAGGCGGGTAAGCTCCTCTCGGGCCCCCTGAACGGTGGAGGCCTTTTCCGGGTCACAGAGCTGCATAAACAGGTGCAGGGCGGTGCCCGCCTCCGCCGGGGACAGCGGCTGCTCCTCTCGGGTGAAGTCCGGCTTGCGGAAGGAGACCGGACGGGGGGCAACGGCGACGTCCTCCGCCGCCTCCTCATCCTGGAAGCGCCCTTTCAGCTGGGTGGCTGTCAGCTTGGAGGGAATATCCGGCAGCTTGTCCCAGGGATAGTGCCAGGACAGATTCTCCAGGGACAGAGACACCCCCCCGTCCCCGTCGTCCTTCTGCTTTTTTCTCCGGAAATAGCGCTCCGGCCGCTGGCCGTCCACCACCCGGATCTCCCAGGGATCATCCGGGCCGATGTACTGATTCAGCGGCTGGCCGCCCCGCCGCAGGCACTCCCCCTCCACCCGGGTCATGGCGGCGGAGAGCACCCAGTCCCCCATATTGCTCATCCCCATCAGGGATTGCGGCTCCATGGGATAGGCGGCGTTCAAAGTCAGCTTTTCCAGGGTCCGATCCACGTTTCTCAGGGTACAGACCATTATGAGTTTCTCCCTGGCCCGGGTCATCGCCACATAGAGCAGACGCAACTCCTCGGCGCACAGCTCCTTTTCCAGCTGGCGGCCAACCGCCGTCCGGGCCAGGGTGGAGTATTCCACCATCCGCTCCGTGTCCAGCCCCTTGGGGCCCACGCCCAGGGTTCCGTGGAAGAGCATGGGCACCCGCTCGTCAGTGCGGTTAAACCGGCGCCCCAGGCCGGCCAGGATGACCACCGGGAATTCCAGGCCCTTGGATTTGTGGATGGACATGATCCGCACGCCGGATCCTTGGGTTCCGGTGACGGTGATGCTCCTCCCCGCCTCCTGCTGGCGGCGCAGTTGGGTCACAAAGGAAAACAGCCCTTTGTGTCCCCCTCCCTCGTACTGGCGGGCATATTCGTAGAGCAGCAGCAAATTGTTCCTCCGGTTCTCGCCGCCCTCCATGGCGTCAAAGATCGCCAGCATTCCCGTCTCCTCGTAGAGGTTCCACAGCAGGGCGGAGGTGGTCTGGTCGGCGGAGCAGAAGCGCAACCCCTCCAATTCGGCCAGGAAATCCCCACAGGGGCCGTCTCCCCCCTCCGCACGCTGGCACAGGGCGGTATAAAAATCCCCCTCCCGGCAGTTTGCCCGGATCTCAGCCAGCTGATCCGGGGTAAAGCCGTACAGCGGAGACCGCAGGACCGAGATCAGCGCCACATCCTGATGGGGATTGTCGATGATCTGCAAAAAGCTCAGGGCCACGGAAATCTCCGTGGTGGCAAAAAAGTCCTCCCCGCTCTCCGCCTGCCAGGGGATCCGCCGGCTGTCCAAGGCCCGGGTCAAATCCGCCATCACAGAGCCCGGCGAACGGTATAGGATGACAAGATCCGACCACTCTGCCCGGCGGAAGGTCTGCCCCTCCGTCACCGGATAGCCATCCTCCATGAGTTTCCGGATCCGGCGGGCCACGAAATCCGCCTCCACCCGGCTGGAGGAATCCCTCTCCTCCCCCTCCGGGGTCTCAATTCCGGAAAGATCCACCACGTCCAGCTCCAGCCGGTCATCCTTCTGTTCCGGATAGGGCGGGCCGGGATTCAGATAGTGGTCCGCAGTGTAGTCAATCTCTCCGAAATCCTTGCTCATCAGGGCCTTAAACAGGAAATTGGTGGCGTCCAGCACGCTCTTCCGGGAGCGGAAGTTCTTGGACAGCACCACCTTTCGGGGCTGTCCCTCCTGAGCCTGGCTATAATAGGGGAACCGCCGGAAGCGGTCCATAAAGATGGTGGGATCCGCCAGGCGGAAGCGGTAGATGGACTGCTTCACGTCCCCCACCATAAACAGCTTCTTCCCACCCTGAGAGACCGCGCTGAAGATAGCATTCTGCACCTGGTTGGTGTCCTGATATTCGTCCACCATGACCTCGGTATAGCGGCGGGCCAGCCGCACTGCCGTGTCTGTGGGCGCGCCCTTCCCGTCCGTCAGGATTTTCAGGGACAGATGCTCCAAATCGCTGAAATCCACCAGTCTGCGCCGGCGCTTCTCCCCGCTGAAGGCCTTGTCAAACTCCTGGGTCAGGTCCAGCAGGGCCACGACGGCCGGCCCCGCCGCCCGCAGGTCGTCTAGCAGCTCCTGGCTGCTGCGGCTGAACCACCCCGTGACCGTCTCCATGCGCTGCTTGCACAGATTCTTCATCCCCTTGACCCGGTTGGCAAGCTCCGGGTTCTCCGGGTTGCGAACCGCTTTTAATCTGCCATAGTTCAGGGCACAGCGCCGGGAGGCCATATCCCAGCCGGTCTCCAGGGCGGCGATAAAGTCGTCCAGGCTGTCCATCAGGTCGCAGAGGGCGGGGGAATAGGCCTCCTCCAGCTTCCCCTCGCCGTCCAGCTGATTGAGCAGGCCGGTCATCTGCTTGAACCAGTATTTCGCCTGGGCCAGGGCGTCGTCCAGGAGGAGCCTGCCCCAGGGGGTCTCGCCCACATCCGTGACCCCCTCCAGGCGGAACAACTCCCGCTGAGCCTCCAGCCAGCGGGCCGGGTCAGGATGGCTCTGCACCTTGGTGTGGATATCCAGCACCATATCCGTCAGCTTCCGGTCATCCCGCCCAGCGGACATGGTATCCACCAGCCGGGAAAAGCTGTCCCCCTCCTCTACCTGCTCATAGTGCTCCTCCATGACCCGATCCAGCACACGCTTTTTCAGAACACCACACTCGGCATCGTCCGCCACGCGGAAGTCCGGGTCCAGGTCGATGAGATATCCGCTCTCCCGAAGCACCTGCTGGCAGAAGGAGTGGATGGTGGAAATCTGGGTCCGGTAGGCCAGGGCGCTTTGGCGGCGCAGGTGCCGGTCCCCTGGGTGCGCTGCAATCTGCTGGTTGAGGGCATCGATGATCTTCCCCCGCAGCTCTGCCGCCGCAGCCTTGGTATAGGTGATAATGAGGAAATGATCCAGGTCCTCCCCCTCGTCGGTGATGCGCTTCATCAGGCGATCCACCAAGACGCGGGTCTTGCCAGAGCCTGCCGCCGCAGAAACCAGAAGGCCGCCGCCCCGGTTTTCCACCGCCTCCCGCTGCTCCTCAGTCAGTGAGATTCCCATCCGTTTTCCTCCTCTCCAAAGGCTTCTTCCAACTTCTCCCAGAATTCCTTGGCCTTAATGCTGGGCAGATAACGCTTACAATTGCCCTTCTCCCCTTCCTCAAAGTGACAGGCCTCCGCATAATCACAATAGTTACAGGCGGTGCTCTCCCCGTGGTAATAGGGGTCCGCATCCACGTTGCCAGTGGAGAACTCCTGACCAATCTCCTGCAAAATCCGCTGAATATGCCGTTTGAGCCGGCCCATCTGGGCGGCGGAGGCCAGGCTGTCGCCGGACAGCTTCCCCCCTTTCAACACCCGGACAGGGAGGAAGCGGATCCCCTTCTCCCCCGCCTGTTCCATGGCCTCCAGCACCTGTTCATCGTTCAGCAGCAGGCCGGAACGGACCAGGCTCTTATCCACCCGCCTCTGCCGCTCCTCCTCATCCAGATCCCGGTCGCCAGGGACGATCACATCCCGGGCGGGGAGATAGAGCACCCCAGCGGGGATGGGGTCCTGCTGCCCCAGGACAAACTCCCCCTTCTCCTGCAGGGTGAACAGGTAGATCAGCATTTGCAGGCCCAAGCCGTTCCAAACATCGGTAAAATCGAAGGACTTCCGTCCCGTCTTGTAGTCCACCACCCGGTAGTAGAGCCGCCCGTTGTGATACCAGCCGTCCACTCGATCCACAAAGCCGGTGATGGACAGGGTCAGCTTTCCTGCCTGCACCTGCACCGGCACATCGCTGCCCATCCCGAAGCCCAGTTCAAAGTCGATTGGCTGGAATTTGGAGCGGCGCAGCTCCTCCACCACGTTGCGAACCACCTGGTCCATACTTTTCAGCAGGCGGCGGAACAGATACTGGAACCGCCGGGGCTTGTCCTCCATGCCCCCCAGCTCATAGCGCACATACATGGCCACCGCCTTCCGGGTCAGCTTTTTAAGCTCCTCGTCTTGGCAGTTCTGAACTCCCCCGTTGTCTCCTGCGGCTTTCAGGACGTGCTCCAGCACATAGTGAACGAAGGTGCCCGCCTCCGGCGCGGTGAATCCCGCCGGCTTCCGGGCCTTGGCCTTCAGGCCGTACTGCATAAAATAGGAAAAATGGCAGCCCTTCAGCTTGTCCATCTTGGAGGCGGACAGGTGAATGACCGAGGAATACAGATCCTCCACCGCCTGAGGGGACAGCCGTCCCCGTTCCGTGCCGAAGGAGCGCTCCAGCCGCCCGGCCCGCCGGGCGGTGGCCGGGTTCTCTTTCAGGGCGGAAAGGACCGCCGGGTCCCGGGTTTCCGCCAGATATTCCAGAGCGGGAACCGGGGCGGAAAGCCGGTACGCGTCCCGCTTCCCCCGGCCATACACCCGCTGGCAGCCGGGAAACAGGCTTTCCAGCCGGCTGACCAGAAAGGACGGGCGCTGCTCCTCTCCAGTGCTGCCCTGCCTGGAGTGACACACCACCAGCTGCTCCCGGGGGAGGGAAACCAGCTCGTAGATGATGGTCATCTCCCGCTCCATCCGGGCCGCCGCCGAAGGGGCCAGGGACAAGCCGTAACCAGCCAGCAGGGTTCGGTCGTCGTCGTTCAGCAGTCCTACGGGCTCCACATTCAGCGGGAAGGCGGTGTCCTCCGCGCCCAGGACAATCAGGCATTTCAAATCCTTATGGGCCATGCGGGGGGCGCCTCCCACCGTGACGCGATCCAGGGAGACGGGAATGGAGCCCACGTCATACTGGCTCAGCAGCAGCCGGAACAGCTGGGCAAACTCCCTGAGCTCCAGCTTTTCCTCCCCCAGCAGCCGGGCACACTGCTCCAGGGCGCTGCAGAGAATTTCCCACAGCTGGCTGTACTCCTCCGCCCGGTTCAGGTCTCCCCGCCGGGTCAGCTCCGCCCCCCGGGCCTCCAGCCGCTCCCGTAGGCCGATCTCCTCCATAAAGGTGTAGAGGGCCATTGCCCGCTGGGCTCCTGTGTCCCCCTTGGCGCTTTTCAGATGTGCCAGGGGCGCAATCACCTGGCGGCGCAGGCCGTCCAGCTCCTTCACCAGGGCCGTGCTCTTCTCGTCCCACTTCTGTGCATAGCCCTCGGGGTGCCAGCTCCAAGGCGCCTCCGCCGTCCATTTGCTCCCCCGGATATCCCAGCGGAGCACATAGTTCTCCAGCTGATCCCGATCCTCCGGCGAAATCCCCGTCAGGCCGGTTTTCAGATAGCGGAACATATCGTCGTATTCAAAGCCGTCAGAGACCGCATCCAACGCCGCAGTGATGAGGGTCAGCACCGGCTTCTGTAAAATATCCGTCATGCGGTTCAGGAAAACCGGGATGCCGTAGCGCCCGAACACCCCTTCGACCTCCTCCTCCCAGCCAGAAATGCTCCGGGTAGTGACCCCAATGTCCCGCCAGTGCCAGCCGTTTTCCCGCACCAGCTCCAGAATCTTTCCCGCGGCATACTCCACCTGGTCAAAAGGGGTTTCGCCGGTATAAAGCTCCACCGCCTGGGTCTTTTCCGGCCAAGGCTCCGCCTCCCCGTAAAAGGCGGCTTCCAGCCACTCCAGGGGTGGCGACCAGCCCCGCCTCCGGGCGTCCAGATGCTGGAGCCGCACCTCCACATGGGCCTCCCGGGCCAGGCGCACCAGGCTCCCCGCCGTGCGGTGCGTCGGTTCAAACTCCGTGCGCACTTGATGGGTATCCATCTCGTCGCAGGTCAGCGCTATGGTCAGGCTGTTGGCCTGCCAGAGGATTTCCTTTAACACCCCCTGCTCCTGGGGGGTGAAGTCCACAAAGCAGTCCGCATAGACGTCGCAGCCCGCCAGATACCCGCTGTCCCGCAGGCCTTCTGCCAATCTGGTCAGGCGGTCCCGGGGATCCGCCGCCCGCTGGGCCACCAGGGCGTCATAGGCGGAGAGGATCAGCCCCAGGTCATGGAGCTTGTCCCCATCCTCACCCCCGGTATCCGAGCCGGCATCCAGCACCTGCTCCGGCCTGACGCAATAGCTCTTCAGCTCATTGGCCGTGGACAGCAGGCCCTCCAAAAAGGCCACCCGCTTGGAGGGGCGGCGATAGACCGTCAGCTGGCTCTCCACCGCCTTCACCGCCTGGTGCATCAGCAGCATTCGGCCGCCATTGTCCAGCACAGGCACATTCAGTCCCCCCACCTGAGCAAATACCCGGCTGGCCAACCGGGTAAAGGACAGCACCTCCGCATACAGGGAGGTTCCCGGCCCTCCTGTCTGGCTGAGACGGCGCTCCATCTCGTGGGAATACTGCTCTGGCACCAGGTAATATTGCTTCCTCGCCCGGCCGTTGCCGCAGAGCTGCCGCAGCATTCCCTCCGTTTTTCCGGTGCCGGCACGGCCCAGGATCAGTGTCAGCATAGGGGCGTCCTCCTTTTTACAGACTCATTTCTCACGATTTGATTGTACCACAATTTGCCTGGGCTGGAAAGGC
>CAYLVH010000068.1:0-10088 GCA_964387095.1 uncultured Oscillospiraceae bacterium | reverse complement strand
AACGTCCCCTACAACACCACCAAGGGTGCTGTGGAGATGCTGACCAAGGCTTTCGCTGCTGACCTGCGTCCCAACATCCAGGTCAACCTGGTTGGCCCCACCATCACCTATACTCCCATGATGGTGGGCATGCTGCCAGCCGACGAGAATGTCCGCAATGGCATCGCTGCTTCCCTGCCTGCTATGCGTATCGGCTATGAGTCTGATATCGTGGGTACCGTTCTGTATCTGGTTTCCCCCGCTTCCGACTTCGTTACCTCCAACTCCATCTATCCCGATGGTGGCCTGGTGGCAACCTCCTAATTGGAATATCTGTTCAAAACAATGGGCTCCTGCGAAAGCAGGGGCCCATTTTCTCCGTTGTTTACAAAAATTTACAGGCTAAGGGGGTTCCTGATGATTCGTCAAAAAACGGCACGGAGTAGACAATTATTTTTGGGAGGGGGCTGACAAAGAAATCCTACAAAAACGTTGAAATTCGGAAACAGATTTGTTACAATAAAATTACATTTAACACACGGGAATGAATGATGCAGCAGTTTGGCACGCCCTAGGATTTGGAGAGGAATTTAGGAGAATGGTAGATCAGTACATCTACACTCGCATGGAACGCCCTGGCCGTAACGTGGGCCAGGGATTTGTCAACAGAACAGATGGGATCGTAGGCGCTGTGCAGCAGGGGGTCCGGGCGCTGACGAATTTTGAATATGGACTCCGGGACGGTAAGGGGAACTACCTTCCGGTGTGGATGAAGGCGGCGTTGCAGGGGCGCAGGGAGAAGATCGTTTTTCAGCAGGCGGTGAAGGAATATACGGAGGGCGGAACTGTCTCTCTGTATCACGGCTATGTGCTGGATCAGACGGAGGCGATTTTTGAGCACCCCGAACAGTGGGGAGGGTTGCAATTCTGCCGGGGGGTGGAGGACATACCCGAAAAGCTGGAGCGCCGGGGGGCGCCGCCGCTTCGGAAAGAGAAACTCAGCCCCTTCGGCGAGGTTTTGAACTATTTCCAATTGACCACGACGAATTTCGTCCGCCTGATCCGGAGCTGCTTTGATGCAAAGCGCAACGAGGAGCTGGTGCTGGTGGCGGTGGATTATAACCGGCCAGAGGCCCAACGCATGGCGCTCCAGCTGTTGATCTGGCTGTTTCGCTTCCTGCCCATGGCAATGCGCCGCAGCGTTGATTGTACCACCTGCATCGCTCAGGAGGGAAAAGAGCGCTGCGCGGTGGGATTGGTCCCGACCAGCAGCGTTTCTGTCCGGGATGGGCATTTGGTGCTGAACCGGAAAAAAGGCTTCCTAACCGGCGGCAGCATCCTCTTTGCGGACGGAAAGGTGGAGCGGACTTCGGGAAAGCCCAATAGGGCAGCGGCTACCGGCAGCCTGTTTGGACAATGGATGGATGCTCTGGCCTCCTGGGTGGTGAAACAGCCTACCCAACAGGCGGAGCGGGCGATGACGGCCTTAAACCAGGTTTATCGCCGGTTTGACGCCATGATCGTCAGCCTTCCGGAGGAGGACCGGTGCAAGCTAAACTACTATGACGCGCTGTGCTGGAACCACCTGATGTTCGACCGGGACGAGGCCGGCAAGCGGGTTCCGGCCCGCAGCGATCTGGCCTACTTTGAGGACCTCCTTGTCTTCGGCAGATGGCCGGAGGTGGTGCAGTCGGTGGGAAAGATGCTGGACGCACTGGAGTCCATGTATGTAACGCCTGCATCCGCGCAGTTGATCCGCTTGATGACCAAGATCGTCCGCTTGGACGGCGTGGATGAAAATCTCAGCCGGGCCAGGGAAATGATGTGCGCCTTCCTGTCTAGGGACATGGAAACGGCAGAGATCGGAGAGAGCAGCGCCGTTTCGGCCAAATACCTCCAATTGATGGCCAGCGGCGGCATGACCAAGGCGGAGGCCCTGGAGCTGCTGGAACAATCCTTCTTTCCGGATGAGTTTGAGACAGCGGGAGAGGTGGACTGCGCCGCCATTTGGAACCGGGCGGGGACCAGCCGCCTGAAATCCGAGGGCTACCGGCGGTGCATCGACTGGGTCAGCAGCTACGTCAATGTGTGCATGAACGTGGATGAACTCATTGACAGCGCGGACACGGTCATGCGGGAGCTGGACGGTTTCCGGCCGGAAATGCTGTCCTGGGTTCTGGATTGCCTACTGAGCGCCCAGGAGACCCGGTGTTACTATGCGAAACTGGAAATCCTGCCTGCCCATTTGACCGCATGCTGCCACTGTATTTCCCGGGTGCGCGGCCATGTGCCCAAGGACTACTGGGAGGTGGCGGAGAGCTACTATACCAAGCTGTTTGTGCAGCTGTGCCAGGAATATCTCAGCTACTGGGAGGGCAAACATACGCTGATTGGGATCTGCGACCTGATGGCGGAATTCCGGCGGGAGGGCTGGCGCAGAAATGAGGACAGCCTGCTGAAGGAACTGATTGTGGCCCAATGCAACGGAATCTGTGAATATGACTGGGAGACCTTGAAAGCTCAGATGAGCAAGGAGGGCAGCGACATCCTGCAACGGCTGTGGAGGATCCTGGATCAACTGGAGGATTTCTGGGGGGAGGACGACCTGGAGGACCGCCTGTGCGGCCAGGTCTGCCGCTATTTGCTCCACGCGCTGCCGGAGTATGTGAATGATGAGTGGGTGGTTTGCCAGGTGGAGGAGCGGCAGAACCTGAAGCGCTCTGGCTACTACCTGGAAATGCTGGCCCTCCGGGAATTCCTGGGAGACAACGAGCAAAGCCTGGAGCAGCTGCAATTTTGCATCCGGCTCTACCATGTGCCCACGGAACCCATGCGGGATATGATGAAATTCCTCTTCCGGGTGTTCCAGCGGGGTGGGCTGAGGCGGCTGGAGCTGGTGGCCCTACAAGGGATTTATACCGCCAGCAGCAAGCGGCTGAAGGTCAGCCAGCTGGAGGTGTTTCACATCGTCTGCCAGGTGTGGGGCGGCAATGCCCTAATTGAGCTGTTGAGCCATTGGCCCAGCGCTGAGCCGGCTCGGGGGCTGTCCGGACGGCGGCTGAAAAGGGTGGAGGCAAAGCGCCGCCAGGGGAGCTATTCCTGGCTGAAAACGGATGAGAGCCTGATGAAGACCCTGGAGCGCCTGAGCTTGGAGCGGGAATTCCTAATAGAGGTTGCCGCCCGGGCGGAGAACTTCTTTCTGCGCCTAATGGAGGAAGTCAATCAGCTGGCCCCCGTTGGAACGGCTGCCCGGGCTTCCGCCTTGAGGATCAATGAAAACCTGCTGGATATATTGGAAAAAGAATCTGGCTTTGCCATAAGAGTACTTTGCGGCTCCAAAAAACGGAAGCTGCTTGCCGAATAGAGAAAGGAACCTGATAGATGAAAAAAGTTTGGGCGGTATTCGTGACAGCGGCGCTTGTGACTTCTTGTGTGTCTGCCTGCTATGGGGCGGAGAGCAGCGTTGAGACCGTTGCCAATGCTATGAAAAACTTTCAGACGGAGATCTCCTTTAAATCCGAGGACGTGGAGGAGACCTTCCGGGAGGTGTTTGACGAGAATCCGGAACTGTTCTATTACTTTGGCGGTTATGAGGGCACGTCCACCAACGGGAAGAAGAACCAGCTGGAAGTGACCTATGTAAACACCGACGTGGATCTGGATTCCATCTTTGTGGTCGGCAGCACCTCCGACCTGTATAACGTGATCGGTCTGGCCTTGATTGATACCATGACAGAGGTGCCCATCGTCATTACGGACAGCGCCATTACCACGGAGGACATTGTGGATATCTTCGACCAGTGGCGGACGGATCATTACCTGGCCTATATGGGCTTTAGCAGCTCTTACGCCAATGTGAAGAGCGCCGATCTCTCCACTTGGACGGCTTGCACGCTGACCCTCTCCTATGTGGACAGCCCGGAGACGATCCGGGAATGGCGCACGGAGACGGAGGACCAGGTCATTTCCCTGTGCGGCAGCCTGTTTGCCCTGGATATGCCGGACTACCAGAAGGAGCTGCTGATTCATGACTACATTATAGAGAACTGTACATATCAGGACAGTTCGGACAGCAAGGCACAATATACCGCCTACGGCTGCCTGGTTCAGGGCGAAGCCGTTTGCGAGGGCTATGCGGAGAGCGCTCGGCTGTTGTTTCAGGCCGCCGGCCTGGATTGCTATTATGTGGAGGGAGCTGGGACCTCTGCCAACCACGCCTGGAACTGCGTCCAGATTGACGGCCAGTATTATTGGGTGGATTTGACCTGGGACGATCCTGTGCCTGAGGACGGCGAGGAGGAGACCCTGGATCACAGCTACTTCAACTTGACCGACAGCCAGCTCAATGTGGATCACAGCTGGCAGTATGCCGAGTATCCCTCCTGCGTGTCCACCACCTGGAACTACGCGGCGGTGAAAGAGGCGCTGGAGGCAGAGGCGGAAAGCGAGGAGGAGACCACCTATTCGGACTACTCCGCCAAGAATGTCACCACCCTGGAGAGCCTGCGCTCGGATCTGGTTTATGCCCTGGGAGTTGAGGTGTCCAGCACCGGCGATGCCCAGTCAGCGGTGGCGACCACGGAGAGCGCTGAAACCACGGAGAGTGTCGCGGATACGCAGACTGCGGAGACGATGAGCACGACGGATTCCGTGGATTCCCAGGAAACGACTCAGCAGGCGAAGCAGGGGAGCCGGCACACTGGCCTGAAGGTTTTCATCATCATCGTTGTGATCCTGGTCCTCCTGGTGGTGGCGTACCTGATCTATCGGCGGATCATGTATCTGAGATGGATGACCCGGAAGCGTGCGCGCCAGCGGGCCAAGAGGAACGCGTCCCGCCAGGTTGTAGGGGCGTCGGCTGGCAGAGGCGGCCGTTCTGGCAGCGGCAGCTCCTCCTCCGGCCGCCAGAGGCGGGAGAATCCTTTCCGCTGATACATTGTAATATGTAATATCATATGGAGAGCCGTGGGGCCTGCTAGATGCAGGCCCCATATTTTTCGCAGCGGGAAAAACCGGAAAAATCAGGTGTGGTAGACCGCGTTTTGTGAAGTTGACGAAGAGGCCTTCCAAAAAACCCAGAAAGCCCCGAAACCAGAAAGCCCCGAAAACTTAGCAAAAAAACGAAAAAATAATTTAAGAAAAAGCTTGACTCCGGGGTTGAATTGTACTAGAATAATAGGGCACCTGACAAGGGTGCAGTCTGCGATGATGCAGGAGATTGCAGCGAAAGCTGGTAACTTCTGCGGAGTATGTCCGTTAATCGGGCGGCTGTGAAATGTTTGCATGCGCGTATATCGCCATGGGGACAGAAACCGGCCTGCTACTTATGCTGCCGGTTTTTGTTGTGCCCGGGAATGATACGCACGGAAAAGTGTGCGAAGATTTCGGCCGTACGAAGCGTGACCCAAGAATCACTTCGTATGTTTAGGAGGAACACAACAATGGCAACCACAAATATGATTCGCATTCGCCTGAAGGCTTATGATCATCAGCTCATCGATCAGAGCGCTGAGAAGATCGTTGAAACCGCAAAGCGCACTGGCGCGTCTGTCTCCGGTCCCATCCCCCTGCCTACCAAGAAGGAGGTCGTGACCATCCTGCGTGCTACCCACAAGTATAAAGATAGCCGGGAACAGTTTGAGCGCCGCACTCATAAGAGACTGATTGACATCAACAACCCCGGCCCCAAGACCATGGAGGCTCTGGCAAACCTGGAGCTGCCCGCCGGTGTTGACATCGAGATCAAGCTCTAATTCACTTTGTTGTACCCGCTGCCTGTCGCCTATGGAGACAGGCGGGTCATGTTGGAGAACCAATAGCTGCCCAATGGCCACGTTCTTCAACCAATAACCTTAAATAAGGAGGAACACACATGGAAAAGGCAATCATCGGCAAGAAAGTGGGCATGACCCAGATTTTCAATGCCGACGGCAAGGTCATCCCCGTTACGGTGATCGAAGCCGGCCCCTGCACCGTGGTGCAGAAGAAGACTCCTGAGAAAGACGGCTACACGGCTGTGCAGCTGGGCTTCCAGGACGTGGCGGAAAAGAAACTTACCAAGCCTGAACTCGGCCACCTGAAGAAGACGGGCGTCAGTCCCAAGAAGGTCCTGAAGGAGTTCAAGCTGGACAACAGCGATGAGCTGAATGTTGGCGACGTCATCGACGCCGGAACCTTTGCAGAGGGTGATCACGTGGACGTGACCGGCATCAGCAAGGGCAAGGGCTATGCAGGCGTCATCAAGCGCTACAACGCGCAGCGCACCCCCATGTCTCACGGCGGCGGCCCTGTCCATCGTCATGCAGGCTCCATGGGCGCGTGCTCCACTCCTTCCCGCATCATGCCCGGTAAGATCGGCGCAGGCCATATGGGCGCTGAGCAGGTCACCATCCAGAACCTGGACGTGGTCAAGGTGGATGCGAGCTGCAACCTGATCGCCATCCGCGGCGCTGTGCCTGGCCCCAAGGGCGGCGTTGTGGTCATCCGCAGCACGGTCAAGACCCTCAAGGAGAAGGGCACCGCAGCCGGCATCAGCAACAATCCTCAGAAGGCATCTGCTCGTGTCAACCCGCAGAAGGCTTCCGCAAGAAACCACTAAAGGAAGGAGAGTGTCATAAATGCCTAAAGCAACAGTTTATAACATGGCTGGCACTCAGGTGGGCGAAGTTGAACTGGCAGAGTCCGTGTTCGGCATCCAGCCCAATGAAGTGGCTGTCCATGCAGTGGTCAAAAACCACCTGGCAAATTGCCGTCAGGGTACCCAGAGCTCTCTGACCCGCGCAGAGGTTTCCGGCGGCGGCATCAAGCCCTGGCGCCAGAAGGGCACCGGCCATGCCCGCCAGGGCAGCACCCGTGCTCCCCAGTGGACCCACGGCGGCGTCGTTTTCGCCCCCAAACCCCGGGATTACAGCTACACGCTGAACAAGAAGCTGAAGAGACTGGCTCTGAAGTCCGCTCTCTCCGCCAAGGCAGCCGAGGGCGCGGTTATCGTCATCGATAGCCTGTCCGTGGAGGCTCCCAAGACCAAGACGATGGCCTCCATGCTGTCCGCCGTCAACGCCGGCAAGAGCCTGGTCGTCACCGCTGATGTGGACAAGAATGTGGTCCTGTCCGCACGCAATATTCCCAATGTCGTGACCGCTCCCGCAAAGCTCATCAACGTCTACGACATCGTCAACGCCAAGAGCCTTGTCATTGATCAGGCTGCTCTGGCAGTTATCGAGGAGGTGTTCGCATAATGACCGCCTACGAAATCATTAAGCGCCCCATCATCACCGAACAGTCCATGGAAGAGGTGGAGCTGAAGAAGTACACCTTCGAGGTTGACAAGCGCGCCAACAAGATCGAGATTGCCAAGGCAGTGGAAGAGATCTTCGGCGTCAAGGTCGCCAAGGTGACCACCATGAATTATGATGGCAAGCTCAAGCGCGTCCGTTACGTGGCTGGCCGCCGTCCTAATTGGAAGAAGGCAGTCGTCTGGCTGACCGAAGATTCCAAGACCATCGAGTTCTTCGAGGGAATGGTATAAGAAGGAGGTAACGCGAAATGGCTATCAAAACTTATAAGCCTACAAGCCCCGCGAGACGTCATATGACTGTCTCCGGCTTCGAGGGCATTGACAAGAAAGCAAAGCCGGAGCGCAGCCTGACTACCGTTCTGAAGAAGAGCGCAGGCCGCAACAGCTACGGCAGAATCACCGTCCGCCACCGCGGCGGCGGCAACCGCAGAAAGTATCGGATCATCGACTTCAAGCGCCAGAAGGAGGGCAAGGCCACCGTCCTGCGCCTGGAGTACGATCCCAACCGCTCCGCATATATTGCCCTGCTGCAGTATGAGGACGGCAAGAAGGCATATATTCTGGCTCCTGTGGGCCTGAAGGCTGGCGATACGGTGGAGGCTGGTCCCACGGCCGACATCAAGCCCGGCAACTGCCTGCCCATCGCCAACATCCCCGTGGGCACCGTTATCCACAATATCGAGCTGTATCCCGGCAAGGGCGCGCAGCTGGTCCGTTCCGCTGGCGTGTTCGCCCAGCTGATGGCAAAGGAAGGGAAGTTGGCTCAGGTCCGCCTCCCCTCCGGTGAGCACCGCTATATCCGCATCGACTGCAAGGCCTGCGTCGGCCAGGTCGGCAACATCGAGCACGCGAACATCTCCATCGGCAAGGCCGGCCGTAAGCGTCATATGGGTTGGAGACCCACCGTCCGTGGCTCCGTCATGAACCCCAACGACCATCCCCACGGCGGCGGCGAGGGCAAGAGCCCTGTGGGCCGTCCCGGCCCTGTTACCCCCTGGGGTAAGCCCGCTATGGGTTATAAGACTCGTAAGACGAAGAACCGTACTGAGAAGTTCATCGTCAAGCATCGTAACGCAAAGTAAGGAGGCAGTTAGATTATGAGCAGAAGCATCAAGAAAGGCCCCTTTTGCGCTCCCGAGCTGCTGAAGCGGGTTGACGAATTGAACAAGAACGGCGAAAAGAAGGTTCTGAAGACCTGGTCCCGTGCGTCCACCATCTTCCCCTCTTTCGTTGGCCACACCATCGCAGTGCATGACGGCAGAAAGCACGTTCCCGTGTATGTGACCGAGGATATGGTCGGCCACAAGCTGGGCGAGTTCGCTCCTACCCGTACCTTCAAGGGCCATGCAGGCGCAAAGACCAAGTAAGGAGGAGTACGAAATGGAAGCAAGAGCTGAACTGAAATTTGCCCGTATCTCTCCCCGCAAGGTTCAGATCGTTTGCGATCTGATCCGCGGCAAGGACGTGGAAACCGCCACCGCTATCCTGATGGCAACTCCCAAGGCTGCATCCGAGCTGCTGCTGAAGGTGCTGAAGAGCGCCGCGGCAAACGCAGAGAACAACCACGGTATGAATCCTGAGAAGCTGTATGTGTCCGAGACTTATGCAAATCCCGGCCCCATTCTGAAGAGAATGATGCCCCGTGCCCAGGGCCGTGCATATCGGATCAACAAGAGAACCTCTCACATCACCGTTGTTGTGAGCGAAAAGTAAGCGAGGAGGTAGAATATGGGTCAGAAAGTTAATCCCCACGGATTCCGCGTGGGTGTCATTAAAGACTGGGATTCCCGCTGGTACGCAAAGAACGAGAAGGTCGGCGACCTGATTGTTGAGGATAAGAAGATCCGCGACTTCCTGAAGAAGTCCCTGTACTCCGCTGGCATTCCCAAGATTGAAATTGAACGTGACAACGCGAAGGTCACCATTTATGTTCACTGCGCCCGTCCCGGCATGGTCATCGGCAAGGGCGGTGAGGAGGTCGAGAAGCTGCGCAAGCAGGTGGAGGCCCTCATCAACAAGCCTGTTCGCTTGAACATCGTCGAGGTGAAAAACCCCGACATGGACGCCCAGCTGGTGGCTGAGAACATTGCGGCTCAGCTGGAGAAGCGTGTTTCCTTCCGCCGTGCCATGAAGAACGCCATGGGCCGCGCCATGCGCAGCGGCGCCAAGGGCATCAAGTGCATGTGCTCCGGCCGTCTGGGCGGCGCTGAAATCGCCCGTGTGGAGCAGTATCACGACGGCACCATTCCTCTGCAGACTATCCGCGCTGATATCGACTATGGCTTCGCAGAGGCTGCCACCACTTATGGCCGCATCGGCATCAAGGTGTGGATCTATAAGGGAGAGGTCCTGAGCCAGGCCCTGCGCACCACTCCCCGGACCCTGGACACCACCAAGCCCTATCAGGAGCGCCGTGACCGCCGCTCTCGTAGAGATGGTGACCGCCGCCAGGGTGGCTACAATCGCAACCGCAATAACCAGAATGGCGAGCGCCGCCAGGGCGGTTATCGCCAGAACAATGCTCCTAAGGAAGGAGGCGCTCGCTAATGCTGCTGCCTAAGAGAGTTAAGTACCGCCGTCAGCACAGAGGCCGTATGAAGGGCAAGGCTACGCGTGGTAATACCATTACCTATGGTGAATATGGCCTCCAGGCTATGGAGCCCGCCTGGATCACCAGCAATCAGATCGAGGCAGCCCGTGTCGCCATGACCCGTTACACCAAGCGTGGCGGCAAGGTCTGGATCAAGATCTTCCCGGATAAGCCGGTCACGCAGAAGCCTGCTGAGACCCGCATGGGTTCCGGTAAGGGCTC
>CAYLVH010000067.1:0-10094 GCA_964387095.1 uncultured Oscillospiraceae bacterium | reverse complement strand
ATCCCCGCTGTTCGCCCTTATCCAACAGTTCATCCAAAAATGATTTCACGGTCAAACCTCTTTCTTCTTTTTGTGTCTGCTCCAGCAAACGCTGCCGTATGGAGGCTTTCTGGCTGGAGGTAAGTTGATTGGGGAAAAAGGCCATCAGAAAGTCCCAAAAGTCTTCCTTTCTGTTTATGCAGTATTGTGTGTTGGGATGCAGAAACAGCGGAAAACGAAACGAACAATCACGAAGATTCTATCAAAACGAAAATCTTGCTTAATTTGCCAATAATCAGGTAGAAACACACAAAAAATACGTTTATACGAAAACATGGATAGACCCTTGTCAAAAAACTCCGTCCGTGCTCGGAAGGCGTTTCCAACAAAGATTTTCGTACCCAAAGAGTCAAGCCACTTGTGCCAGGGACAGGAGCTCGCTATAATAGAGCCAGAAAAGCGGGTTGAAAACCAGGGGAAGGAGTCTATATGGATCTGATTGCGTATCTGACAACAGCCGCCGAGCGGGGGGCCTCGGACGTTTTTATTGTGGCAGGGCGTCCCCTTTCGGTGAAAGTCAACGGCATGCTGGAGACGGAGTCCCAGGAGCGGCTGACACCGGCGGATGCGGAGGAGCTGGTGCGGGGCATTTATCAGCTGGCCGGCAACCGGGATATGGGCCGTTTCCTGCGCACCGGGGACGATGATTTTTCCTTTGCCATTCCGGGGGTATCCCGGTTCCGGGCCAGCGTATACCGCCAGCGGGGCAGCATGGCGGCGGTGGTGCGGGTGATCACCTTCCAGATTCCAGACCCGGAGAAGCTGGGGATCACCCCCAATATTTTGAGTCTGGCGGATTACAGCAAGGGGCTGGTGCTGGTAACCGGGCCGGCGGGCAGCGGCAAATCCACCACCCTGGCCTGCATTATTGACCGGATCAACAGCACCAAGGAGGGGCATATTATTACTTTGGAGGATCCGCTGGAGTTCCTTCACTCCCATAAAAAGAGCATTGTCAGCCAGCGGGAGATCAGCTCAGACACGGAGAGTTACCTGGCGGCGCTGCGGGCGGCGCTGCGCCAGAGCCCGGATGCCATACTGCTGGGGGAGATGCGGGACTACGAGACCATCCAGGTGGCCATGACGGCGGCGGAGACCGGCCATTTGATTCTGTCCACCCTCCACACGGTGGGGGCGGCCAACACCATTGACCGGATCATTGACGTGTTCCCCAACAACCAGCAGCATCAGATTGCGGTGCAGCTGTCCATGGTGCTGCGGGCGGTGGTATCCCAGCAGCTGGTGCCGGATGTGGAGGGAGAACTGATCCCGGTCTTTGAGCGGATGACGGTGACGCCGGCCATCCGGAACATGATCCGGGAAAACAAGAACCACCAGATTGACGGGGTGGTCTACTCCTCCAACTCGGAGGAGATGGTTTCCATGGATCAGAGCCTCCTGAAGCTGTACCAGGTGGGGCGGATCCACCGGGATGTGGCGCTGAAGCATGCATCCAACCCGGAGATGCTCTCCAAACGGATATAGGTGGCGGCTTGGGAGGAGCCGGCGGATGTGAACCGATGGGAAACAAGGCCCGGATGGCGGAATGGCGTGTCATCCGGGCCTTGGCCGTTATTGGATCAGATTCAGGGAATTGTCCGGTTCCCAGGCCTGGCTGGCTTTGGTCTGCCAGGCTTCTATTGTGTAGAAGGTCTCCCCAGAGGCCGGTGAGCCGGAAAGGCGGACAGTGATCTCCAGGTGCTGTTCGTCGGTGATCTCCTCCCGGAAGGTGAAACGCAGGTCCCCGGTATTCGGATCCTCCGACAGCTCCCCTTTCTGGGTGGACAGCCAGGAGCGGAGGGCTGCCCGGTAGGCCTCCGCTCCTGGATCCACAACCAAATCTGCGGTAGCGGAATCTCCGACGGCCGCATCCACGGCAGGCGTGGAATCCTGGTAGAGGGCTGCCGCCTGGCTGTCCAGCTGCTCCAGCCATTGCCAGCCCTTCTCACAGGCGGTATAGTAGGCGGCCGTTCGCTGGGCCAGCCGATCCGCCAGCTTCCAGTCTGCGTTGGCGCTGACCAGGGAGAGCACCGCAAACACCACCAGGCAGAGCAGGACGAAGATGGTCAGCAGGGAGGTGGTGCCGATTCCCATACTGAAGGAAGTACGGTTTTGCTTCATGATGAGCTCCTTTGCAAATCAACGGATCGGGGGATCTGGACGGCAGCCGGCAGGGTATAGAAAGCCTCCCCGGCATCCTCCGGGCCGGAGAAGTGCAGCACGGAAACCTGCGCTTTCCGGAAAAATTCTCCGGAGGCAGGGCCTGCCGCTTCTCCAGCGGATGCGGTACCGGCTTCGGAACCCTCCAGGGAGAGCACCAGCTGGTAGGAGGCTTCTGCCGGGCGGTTGCCGCTGGTATCTTCGGCAGTGGGCAGCGGACTCCAGTCTGTCTGGTAGAAGACGGTAAAGCAAGTGCCGGAGGCGTCCAGGTCGCCGGCCGGGAAAATATCCGCCAGGGCGTTCAGGTCGCCGCCGGTGCTCTCAAAGGCTTCGGCGGCGCTTTGGGCCAGCAGAATGAATACCCTGGTTCAGGTCCTCCGTGTCTGTCTGGAGGGTGTGGGCCCGGGCAAACAGCTGCATGCAGACGGCGCTGGCCAGGGCAAAAAAGAAAATGGCAAAGATCAGTTCCATCAGGAACAGGCTGGATTTATGGTCGGTCTGCAACAGCGTCCTCCTTTCCGGCGGCATTGGGGGCAATCAGCAGGGAGGCGGTTTCCCCGTCTGCCCCGGAGACGGAAATCTCATAGAGGGAGACGGCTTTCTGCTCCACGTGGAAGGATGCCACCTCCAGCAGCCGCTGGCCGTCTTCCGACCGGAACTCCTGGCTTTCCGGGATCAGCAGCTCCATGAGCCAGCCCTGATATTCATAGATGTACAGGCAGGCGTTTTCTTCCCCATACTGGGTCAGGCAGAGCCGGTTACTCTCCGCCTCCAGCGCCCCGGCCACATCGTTCTGCCGCAGCTTTTCCGCCACATAAGCCAGGGCGGTCCGGGTGGTATAGCCCTTCTCCATGGAGGCGGCGGTGCTGCGATAGACCCTGGCGCCGGTGACCACCAGGGCCAGGGCTGCCAGGGCAAACAGGGTAAAGAGCGCCAGCGTAAAAAGAAAATCGGTTTTGGGACGCATAGCCTCTCCTTTTCAGTGGATTTCCAGGACAGTGATGTCCGGCATTAGGTTGGAGCCCACCGGCTGGTAGTCAATCCAGTAACGGTCCTTGTTGTATGTGAGCCCGTAGTGCTCCTCCAGGTATTCCAGGCTGGGCGGGTAAAAACCCTCCGTGGCATAACAGTGGACCACGTCCCGGCGCAGGGCGGTCTCCAGGCTTTCCAGGCTTTTCTGGCGGGTTGTCTCGGAGACCGAGGAAATGCCCCGGATGGCCAAAAGCAGGATGGCCAGAAAGATCAGACCGGAAAGCAGAACCCCCAGGGGAAGGCTCCGCCGGGGGCGGTTGACAGCAAAACGGTTCATGGCTTCCTCCTTATCCGATGTTGGACATAATGCCCATCAGCGGCAGCATCACAGACAGAAGAATCAGCCCTACCAGCACGGAAAGCACCGCCACCAGGGTGGGCTCCAGCCGTGCCACCGCCCGGCTGATGCGCTGGGAAGCATCCTCGGCATACTGTTCCGCCACCTGGGCCATCACTGTGTCCAGGGAGCCGGAGAGGATGCCCACGGAGATCATCTTTCCGCAGAGGCCGGAGAAGATCCGGTTTTCCCGGAAGGCAGCCCCCAGATCTGTCCCCAGGGCTGTCTGCTGCCGGCAGGCCTCAATTTTCTGCCGCAGCTCCGGGGATTCGGTGAGGCGGCCGGCCAGCTCCAGGCTTTCATCGGTGTCCAGGCCGCTGCGCAGGGTGACGGCCATGCCATCGGCAAAGCGGCTGAGGGCGGTGGCTTCGGAAATCTTCCGGATCCCGGGAAGGCGCATTCCGGCCGCGGACAGCCGGCGCCTTCCGCTAGCGGTCCGCATCAGAATCAGCAGCACCAGCGCCGCCGTTGCCGCCACTGCCAGAATGGCCAGGCTATAGCGGCTGAGCCAGGTTCCTAGGTTTAAAACGCCGGCGGAAAAGGGGTTCATCTCGGTTCCCAGCTGGGCGTACACCTGGCGGAAGATGGGCATGACCTGGACGATCAGCACCAGGATCACCGCCAGCATCATGGCGATCATCACCAGCGGGTAGGCCACGGCGCTGCGGATATTCCGGGCCAGCGTGTCCCGCCTCTCGTATGACTCGGCCAGGGAGGAAAAGACCGCGTCCAGCTGGCCGGCTTTCTCCCCCATGTCCACCATATCCAGAAAATACCGGGGAAAGGCCCCGGCCGGGGCGGAGAGGGCGGCAAACAGGCTCTCCCCCGCCTCCAGGGAGCCGGAGACCTGGGTTAAAATTTCTTGGGAGCCGGAGTCTTCCAGCCCCTCCCGCAAGATGGAGACGGCCTCCACGGCGGAAATGCCGGCAGAGAGCATCATGGCCATCTGGCTGCAGAAGGTGGAAAGCTCACGGTTGTTCAGGGGCTTCAGGGAAGTGGGTGCCATATCATCCTCCTGGCTTAATAACGGTACTTGGTTTGATAGTTATCGCCGTTTCCAATGAAAGCCTTCAGATCGTCTGCGGCGGAGTTGGCGGCAAAGGTGGGATCCATCAGGGTCCAGGTGGAGCCGTCAAAGTGGATAATGCCGCTGACCCAGCCCAGGCCGTCTATGTGGGTGCTGACCCAGGCATGGTAGGCGGTGCCGGCGTAGCCGATCTCCAGGCGGGTGGGAATCCGCTGGCTCCGGAGCATGGCGGCCATCAGGGCTGCGTAGTCAAAGCAAATCCCCTTGCCGCTTTCCAGCACCTGGTCCACATCCGGCACATAACCGCTCTGGACGCTCTCTGCCAGGTCATAGTCGTAGGCGATGTTTTCCGTAATATACGTGTAAATGCGGGAGACCACCTCCAGGTCGTCCGCTGCCCCCTGGGCCAGCTCCGCACCCTTGGCCACGGTCTGGCTGTCTGCGGTAAAGTTGACATATTGGTTGGGATACAGGTATACGGAAAACTCGTCCTTCAGGGAAACCGAAAGGGTCTGGGAAAAAGCGCTGATATAGTCATCGGTGGCGGGCCGGTATTCGTAGACTGTCACCTGGTAGGAGCCGTCCCCGCCGGTCAGCGGGAATACCTCGTAGCTACCGGGGTGAAGGGTGTAGGTGTAGAGAGTCTCGTCCGGCATCTGGAACCGCATTTTCACCGGATCCGCCGTCCCATCATACCGGAGCATCAGATACCCCTGGTCTGTGTGGGAGGCATCCAGGGTGGCCCGGTCGTTTCCGTAGGTAACCTGGCCGGAGGCCTCCGGCACCAGCACCACTGGGGTACTGTCCCGGACGGTCCCTACGGCGTTCTGCCCGTTTTCCCCGGTCCCCGGCGGAGCGGTTTCATCCGGCTCTCCGGCGCCTCCGGCACAGCCGGCCAGAAGCAGACAGGCGGCCAACAGCGCCCCCAGGAGCCGTGTGAAAGAATCATGTCTCATGAACGTTCCTCGCAGAGGAGATCAGGTGATCTCTTTAATATCAATATTCAGCTTCACGTGAGGCGCCTGCCGTTCCTCCAGGTAGCGGTCCTTCACCCGGTTGATGGCAATTCGGCAGCCGGACTCCCCGGGAACCGTCAGGATCAGGGAGTACTGGGAATAGCTGGACTGGGTGAACACATCGTTCCGGCGCAGGTTGCGCTGAATAACGTCCCGGAGGATCTTCATTTCCCCCCGGACTGAGTCGGTCAGGTGTTCCGGCCCTTCCTCATCCGAAAGGGTCATCAGTACCAGATACCGTTTGCTCTTGACCCGGTGGAGCGCCCGCATATTAATTTGGTAGATATTCTTGAAGATGTCAAAGTTGCAGTAGAAGCTGCCCCGGGAATTTTTGTCCTCCTTCAGGTTGGCCTCCAGATCCTGAATGTTCAGCTGCCGGTTCTGGGTTTCCCGGAGGATCCGGCTGTAAATGTCCGAAAAAGATTCGGACACATCCACGCCATACCGGGCATTGAACAGGTTCAGCACCGAGCGGTAATAGTCCAGGGCCTGATGGGGATGACCCAGCTGCAGGTGAGCTTCCAGGATCTCCCGGTAGATGGCCTCGTTCATCAGTTCTTTCTGGTTGGCCTGCTCGCACAGGTCAATGACCTGCTGATATTCGCCTTTTTCGCTCAGGTGATGGCAGAGGTTCAGCACGCACTTGACGTACAGGTTCTGGTAGTAGACGCTGCGGAACATGACCCACTCGTCCCGGCTCTGGGTGGGCAGAAAATTCCCCTGGTAGAGCTGAAACATCTCCTGGTAGCAGCGGAGCTGTTCTTCCGGGGAGGATTCCTTCTGGGCCTGGTTGGATAGGGCCTCAAACTGGTCAATATCCGTCACACAGTCCACTGCCTTGTTCCACATATACGCATTCCGCTTGAAGAGGATGCAGTTGGAGTGGGAGACAGGGAAAAACTGTGCCAGCTCCTGCCGGGCCCGGTAGACCAGGTTGCGCAGGGCGCCGGTGGGGTTGGTGATTTCCTCCTCCGGCCACAGAATATCCACCAGCTTATCCTTGGAGATTTCCACGTCCTTGTTGGCGATCAGGTAGGTGATCAGCGTGGTCACCTGGGTGCCCTTACTGGAACTGGGGATGAATTGGTGGTAGTCATTTTGCATATGAAATTCCCCGAACATTTGAATATGAAGCTGTTCTGATTTCATGAAATTCCTTTCCTCTATTTGCCGTGTTTTATACGGCATTCCGTTATACCCGTAGGGTATTTCCTGGTCGGCTATGCCGTTTTGCTCTTCCATCATGTCCAGAGGAGAGCCTGTGAGCCTGTTCTATGCAAGTCGAATTTCAGGCTAAAAATATTATAGCAAGCGGATTTCAGAAGTACAAGTGCCGTCATGAATTCCGGAAAAAATTTCGAAAAATATTGCTCTTTGTGACGTTGGTGTGACGGCTATAGAGTATACTATACGGGATCAGACTGAAAACAGAAGGTGTGCCTGCACACCGGCCAGTTTGTTTTGGGAATAGATGGCAAATGTTCAGAAGGAGGTTTTTCATGAACAGAAGGGAAAGGAAGCTATGGAACCGTCGGTTTTTGGCTCTATTTCTAGCCTTGTTGATGGTGGTGGGAGTGGCAGTGCCCAATTCCTATAGCATCAATACATACGCGGCGGAGATCAGTCAGGAAAGGGAGACTGGCCAGGAGGCGGAGTCTGGCCGGGAGACGGATACAGCCGAATATTCGGGTTCGGAGGAGACGACCTCAACAGAGGGAAGCTCAGAATCCCAGAGCACAGAGCCGGAAAGCACTGTGCCGGAGAGCTCCTCGGAGGAGGATAGCACCGAAGCGGGTGAATCCCAGGAAGTGGAGGGAGAGTCCGTGGCGGAATCGGTGGAATCCCAGGAAGGGCTGAATGTGCAGGAGGAGACTACGGCGTCGAACAGCGGGGAGACTGGGAGCGCACAGCTGAGTTTGTCTGCCTCTATTAAAACGCCTCATGATGGATATGTGATTTCCGGAGAGAACATGTCTCTGGAAATTACATTCACGGTGCCGTCGCTGGAGATAGGAGGCGTATATCAGTCCCCCATTTTGACCATTACGTTGCCTCAGGGGGTCACGGTGAATCCGAATGAGATTCAATCCTCTGTGGTGGACGAATGCGTATTGCGGGAGATGGTAAATGGCACGGTCTATTTGGTTATCACCCTGTCTTCTTCACTGGAGGCTGGGAACGCCTATTCCATTACCGTGCCGGTGCACACGGAAAACTTTGTTCTGGAGAATGAGGAGACGCTGTCTTTCCCTACTTCTTTCCAGGCAAGTTATACCGATGCAACGGGCGATGTAATTACCCCGGAACCGATTGATGAAACGCCCAGCACCACCGTACATGCCACCGATGGCTGGCGGGTGGACAAGGCAGTGGAAACGGAAAACGGCAATACGGTTATTACTCGGGTAACTGAGGGTGACGTAGAATATTTTGAAGTACAGTACACCATTGATGTGATCAACCAGGCATCTGCGGAAGACCCGGCAGAGGGGGAAGGCACCAGCTACACAGCCAACCGTACCGGCCGTCTGAATTTTGCGGATAACAACGGAGACGGCGCGCCGGATTTCCTGCTGGTGGACAACCTGCCCACCAACACGCCGGAGGGCGGCGGAGCCACGGTGGTGTCTGTGTCTACCCAGGGTCGCGGAACACTGACGGCTGGAACCGATTACACAGTGGCAACCAATGCTGCCAGGGAGGCCACCTCCATTACCTTCCTGGCACTGGACACGTTGGATGATCCCAATGAAAGCAATCAATATCTCTATGACGGAGCACCGGTGGATACCCAGTACACCGTGACCCTGCGCTATCCGGTGGCGGCTTACCAGGTGCCGGCGGATCAGGTGCTGGAGCCCTGGGAGCTGGAGAACACGGCGGAGCTGACGTACACGCTGATTGGGGAAGACGAAGTCGAGAAGGAAGATTCGGAAGTGATCTACCTGGGTGAGTACGATGGCAACGTGGACTCTGTGGACCTGGTGGTGGAGAAAAAGGTTCAGATCGGCGGAGAGACCTTCTCTCTGGAAACCGGTGATTACGGCACCGCTACCTTTGGCCTGTACCGGGAAGCGACCGGAAGCCAGGTGGCCAACGACATTCATGCCCAGCCGGTGGGCAATCCCACGGCTACCGATGAGAACGGGCAGGTGACGTTTGACGAGCTGCTGGTAGGGCGGACCTACTATCTGGAGGAGGTATCCGCACCGGCTGGATTTGCACGTGCCTTTGACGGACGCGTGGCTATCACAGTGGACGCGGACGGCAACATTGCCCTGGCAGAGGGCACCCCTGCGGGCGTGTCCCTTGAGAGCAATGGAGACACGGCAACCATTACGGTGACCAACGAGGCGGACTCGGTGGGCAGCCTGGAATTCTATAAATATGGAAAGAACTCGGTGGGAGAGACCTCTGCACTGGAGGGGGTAACCTTTACCCTGACCAGCAAAGAGGATTCGCAGCGGGTTTATACTGCTGTGTCTGATGCCAATGGCCGTGTATACTTCCCGAATGTGGAAGCGGGAGAATACACACTGGCAGAGACGGACCTGCCGGATAATCTGAAGAACAGTTATACTCTGGCTCCGTCCCGGGATGTGACCGTGACGGCCAACCAGATCAATCACCCTGTATGGACTGACGAGGGCAGCACGGCTGAGCGTCCGGTGTTCCTGAACACCTCCCCCTACGGGCGGTTGACCCTGGTGAAAACCTCCTTGATAAAAGATAACGATGGGGAGACCCTCTATCTGTCCGGGGCACGGTTTGCCCTGTACAGCGATGAAGCTTGTACGATGCCGGTACAGGACAGCACGGGCGCCAATGTAGTCCTGCTCACCGATGGAACCGGGCGCGCCAGCAGCGGCCAGATTCCGGCGGGGACCTATTATCTGAAGGAAGTGACGGCACCTACCGGTTATGTTCGCAATGAGACTCCGGTACAGGTGACCATCACTGCCAATGAGACAACGCAAGTGATGGATGAGATTGCCAACCAGCCGTTGCTGGATCTGGTGATCAACAAGGTGGGTGTGCTTACCGATGGAACAAGTACGTCCATTTTCACCCAGCAGCTGGCAGGGGTGACGTTTAACATTTATGACAGTGAGACGGCGGCTGAGCCCATTGCCACGCTGGTAAGCGTGCTGGATGCCACCGGCCATTCGGTGACCATGCTGGCGGATGAAGATGGACAGTCCACCGGCGAAACCCTGAAGGTGGCGCCGGGGAACTACTGGTACGAAGAAGTTTCAACACCGGCTGGCTTTACGCCCATTACGGGACGCCATCAGATTACGGTGACCAATGAGACCAGTGAGATTACGGTGACCAACACCATCCTTTATGGTCAGATTAAGGTGACTAAGGTGAATGCCTCCGACCACAGAGAAACTCTGGCTGGGGCTACCTTTGAGGTGTATGACAATGCCTCTGCTATAATAGGACTAAAGCAAAACCCGACAAAAAGGGCGTCGCTTTA
>CAYLVH010000066.1:0-10237 GCA_964387095.1 uncultured Oscillospiraceae bacterium | reverse complement strand
TACTGGATTCTAATATGCTGCTTAGAGTCCTTTCTCAAAATTGATTTCCGTGCGGTAGCGGAGTGGCGAAATAGTTTGGCTTTTGGCATAATTTCACAGGATAAAAACGGTTTCAATCAAGGTATTTGTCAAACAGTCCATAGCCAAAACTGAAAAATTGATGTAAAATGCGAATATATGAACCCTGGTAAAGCGCGGACTCATCAGGGGGTTTCTTATTTTATGGCATTCGGCGCGATCGCCAGAAAAATGAAAAGACAAAATTGGAGGAAAGCAGAATGAAGAAATTTTTGGCACTGATTCTGGCCCTGTGCATGACGCTGAGTCTGGCAGCCTGCGGATCTTCGACTGATGACGATTCTACTTCCGATGAATCAGCATCCACCGAGTCTGGCTCATCGGAGGAAACGGCCGCGTCCGCTGAGGAAAGCACCGCTTCTGCTGACGTCAAGATCGGCATCGTCCTGGTGGGCGACGAGAACGAGGGTTACACTGCCGCTCATATCGACGGCATCAATACCGCTGCCGCAAACCTGGGTATCGACGCCAGCCAGATCATCTGGAAGTACAACGTGCCTGAGGACGAGAGCTGCTATGACGCTTGTGTGGATCTGGCAGAGCAGGGCTGCCAGCTGATCATCACCAATTCCTATGGCCATCAGTCCTATTGCCAGCAGGCTGCCGCTGAGTATCCTGATGTGCAGTTCGTGGCTGACACCGGCGATACCGCAAACTACGCTGGCCTGGATAACTTCCACAATGCCTTTACCGATGTCTATCAGTCCCGCTATGTCTCCGGCGTGGTTGCAGGCATGAAGATCGCGGAGCTGGTTGAGAGCGGCGCTCTGACCGATGCAAACTACTCTGACGGCAAGGTCAAGGTGGGCTATGTGGGCGCTTATCCCTATGCCGAGGTTGTTTCCGGCTACACCGCATTCTTCCTGGGCATCCAGAGCGTCTATCCCGACGTGGTCATGGAGGTCCAGTATACCAACTCCTGGTTCGACCTGACCGGCGAGGCTGAGGCGGCGAACGCACTGATGTCTGACGGCTGCGTCATCATTGGCCAGCACGCTGACTCCACCGGCGCTCCCTCTGCTGTCCAGGCTGCCCTGGACTCCGGCACGGTTGCTTACTCCGTGGGCTATAACATTGATATGCTGTCCGTGGCGCCCACCGCTGCCCTGACCTCCGCCACCAATAACTGGGCTGTTTTCTACGAATACGTTTTCTCCTGCATCCTGAACGGTGAGACGATTGCTACCGACTGGGCAGAGGGCTATGAGACCGGGGCTGTTGGCATCACGACCCTGGGCGAGGCCTGCGCAGAGGGGACTGCCGAGAAGGTCGCCGAGGTGGAGGTTGCCCTGACGGACGGCTCTCTGCAGGTGTTTGACTGCTCCACCTTCACCGTGGACGGCGAGCATCCCACCTCCATCCTCATCGACATGGACGGTGACTTCGTCGGCGATACAGAGGGTGTTGTGGATGGCGTGTTCCAGGAGTCTGTCCTGCGTTCCGCCCCTGGCTTCACCGCACGGATCGATGGTATCATCGAGCTGAACGCCGGCTAATTTGATATAATTCCACAGGGAAGCTGCAAATTTGCGGCTTCCCTTCTGGATTTTTTTACTATGACCTGTTATGATAATAGTGGGGACGCTGAACTGAGGGCTTCGGGCGAAGCCTTGATTTGAGCGGAAGGTTGAAGAATACGGGAAGAGAAAGAAGAGAAAGGATGATTGAGTTGTCCACACCTGCTATTGAGATGCGGGGCATCACCAAACGGTTCGGCTCTGTGGTGGCCAACAACAAGGTGAGTCTGACCATCAATCAGGGGGAAATTCTCTCCCTGCTGGGTGAAAACGGCAGCGGAAAAACCACCCTGATGAATATGCTGTCAGGCATCTATTTTCCGGATGAAGGTCAGATCTTTATAAATGGGAAAGAGGTTACCATCCGTTCCCCTAAGGACGCCATTGATCTGCACATCGGCATGGTGCATCAGCACTTCAAGCTGGTGGACGTGTTTACGGCAGCGGAAAATATTGTCCTTGGCCTGGATGGGGGGCTGATGCTGGACCGCAAGGCTGTAGCCCGGCGGGTGAAGGAGATCTGCCAGCGGTATCAGTTTAATGTGGACCCGAACCAGAAGGTCTATAATATGTCCGTGTCCCAGCGGCAGACCCTGGAGATTGTCAAGGTCCTTTATCGGGGGGCGGACGTGCTGATTCTGGACGAGCCCACCGCCGTGCTGACCCCTCAGGAGACGGAAAAGCTATTTGCCGTGCTGAAAAATATGAAGGCGGACGGAAAAAGCGTGATTATTATCACCCATAAGCTCCATGAGGTGATGGATGTTTCAGACCGGGTGGCCGTGCTTCGCAAGGGCGAGTATGTGGGCGACATTGCCACAAAGGATACGAATCCCCAGGAACTGACCAACATGATGGTGGGCCATTCCGTGACCCTGAACATCGACCGGCCGGAGCCAAAGGACCCCCAGCCCAAGTTGGTGCTGGAGCACGTCAGCTGCAAGGATAATGCGGGCGTTTCGGTTTTGAAAGATGTCAGCTTTACCGCCTACGGGGGTGAAATCCTAGGCATCGCCGGGATCTCCGGTTGCGGCCAGAAGGAGCTGCTGGAGGCCATCGCCGGACTCCAGCGCGTGGAGCCAGGCAGCTCCATCAAGTATCTGGACGAGCAGGGAGAACGCCAGCTGGTGGGGCTGAACCCCCGCAAAATCAGCCAGATGGGGATCGCCCTTTCCTTTGTGCCGGAGGACCGCCTGGGCATGGGACTGGTGGGCAGCATGAATCTCCCCGCCAACGTGATGTTGAAAAGCTATATGCACGGCCACTCCCTCCTGGTGGAGCGCAAGCCTCCCAAGGAGTTGGCCGAGAAGATTGTGGAAAAGCTGGATGTGGTGACCCCCGATGTGTTTACCCCTGTCAGTAAGCTCTCTGGCGGCAATGTGCAGAAGCTCCTGGTGGGCCGTGAGCTGGCCACCGATCCCAAGGTGCTGATGACCGCTTATGCTGTCCGGGGCCTGGATATCAACACCTCCTACGCCATCTATGACCTGCTGAACGAGCAGAAGGCCAAGGGCTGTGCCGTGATCTATGTGGGGGAGGATTTGGACGTGTTGCTGGAGCTGTGTGACCGGATTTTGGTGTTGTGCGGCGGGCAGCTCAACGGCATTGTGGATGGCCGGAACACCACCAAGGAAGAGGTGGGCCTGTTGATGACCAATCTGAAAGCAAAGGAGGGCGCGTAATATGACAAAAACATCCGGCACAAAATCTCCGCTGGTGCGGATCGCCAAGCGGGATAGGCTGAGTAAGCCCAAAGCCTGGGGAATCCGGTTGATTGCCATCATCTTGGCTTTGCTGGTGGACGCGCTGATTATCTTCGCCATTGTCAGGCTGAACCCGGTGGGGGTTTACGAGACCATGGTCTCCGGCGCCTTTGGCACGACCCGCCGCAGTTGGGTCACCATCCGGGATGCCGCGTTGCTGCTCTGTATGGGCATCGGTCTGGCTCCCGCCTTCAAGATGAGATTCTGGAACATCGGCGCAGAGGGACAGATCCTGGTGGGGGGTATCTGCACTGCGGCCTGCATGATTTACTTTAAAACCGTGCCCACCTGGCTGCTGCTGATCGTCATGGCCATCGCCAGTATCATCGGCGGCGCCATCTGGGGCTTCTTCCCCGCGGTGTTCAAGGCGAAGTGGGATACCAATGAGACCCTATTCACCCTGATGCTGAATTATATCGCCATCCAGTTGACCTCCTTCTGCGTGGCCAAGTGGGAGAACCCCGTGGGCTCCAACACCGTGGGCGTCATCAATCAGAACACCCAGACGGGCTGGTTCCCCAGCCTCTTTGGCACCACCTATGGCCTGAATGTGCTGTTGGCGGTGTTGTTGACGGTGGGCATGTTCTGCTACCTGAGCTACACCAAGCACGGCTATGAAATTGCCGTGGTGGGCGAATCCCGCAATACTGCCCGCTATGCCGGCATCTCCATCACCAAGGTGTATATCCGCACCATGATGATCTCCGGCGCCATCTGCGGCTTCTCCGGCTTTATCGCCGTGGCGGGCTCCAGCCACACCATCTCCACCTCCACTGCGGGAGGTCGGGGCTTCACCGCCATTATTGTGGCCTGGCTGGCCAAATTCAACACCTTTGTCATGGTGTTCATCGCCCTGCTTCTGGTCTTCCTGGAAAAGGGAGCCAGCGAGATCGCCTCTCAGTACAACCTGAACGACTATGCCGCGCAGATTATCGAGGGCGTGATCCTGTTCTTCATCCTGGGCAGCGAGTTCTTCATCAATTACCGGCTGATTTTCCGGGGCAAGGAAAAGGAGGTTGCTTGATTATGACACAGCTCATCTCTCTGCTGCAGGCGGCGATTACCTTCGGCACCGTGATCCTCTTTGGAGCCGTGGGGGAGATTGTCACGGAAAAATCCGGCAACCTGAACCTGGGTGCCCCTGGTATTATGTACCTGGGAGGAATCGCCTCCCTGGCTGGCGCTTTTATCTATGAGACGAATGCGGAAAATCCCAACGCTGTCGTGGGCATTTTAATCGCGTTGATCTGCTGCCTGGCGGCTTCCGCTCTGGGCGGACTGATCTATTCCGTCCTGACCATCACCCTCCGGGCCAATCAGAACGTTACCGGCCTGACCCTGACCATCTTCGGCTCCGGCGTGGCAAACTTTTTTGGCGGCAGCATGAACAAGCTGGCCGGCGGCGTGGGTCAGATTTCTGTGGCCGTGACCTCTGGCGGTTACCGCGCTGTCACTTCCCTGGCCAAGCTGGGGGCAGTGGGCAACATCCTCTTCAACCACGGTTTTATGGCGTATGTGGCCATTGTGGTGGCCATTGCAATGAGCATTACCTTCAACCGCACCCGTGTGGGCCTGAACCTCCGGGCCGTGGGCGAATCCCCTGCCACTGCGGATGCGGCCGGCATCAATGTGACCCTTTATAAGTACCTGGCTACCTGCGCGGGCTCCGCTATCACCGGCCTGGGAGGCCTGTTCTATGTCCTGGACTACACCAAGGGAACCTGGGCAAACGACGGCTCCATTGAGTCCCTGGGTTGGCTGGCCCTGGCCCTGGTCATCTTTGCTGCGTGGAAGCCGCTGAATGTGATCTGGGGCTCTTACCTGTTCGGCCTGCTGTCCTGGTTGTACTTCTATGTGTCCTTCCTGAACCGCTATACACAGGAGATTTTTAAGGCGCTGCCTTACCTGGTGACCATCATTGTGCTGGTCGTCACAAGTATGCGGAAGAAGAAGGAAAATCTCGGCCCCGCTGCTCTGGGCCTGAGCTACTTCCGGGAGGAGAGGTAAATATCCAAAAACAGAGGCAGAAACGTTGGTTTCTGCCTCTGTTCATAAGGTAAAGGTAAAAATGGGGCCGCATTTGCAGCCCCAAATATATCTCATTTATTCGGCTTCGTCCTCAATCAGGCCATAGCCGCCATCCTTGCGGGCGTATACCACGGCGAAGGCGCCATCGGTGCTTTCATCCCGGAAGGCGAAGAACGTATGGCCCAGCAGGTTCATCTGGAGAATGGCTTCATCCACGCTCATGGGCTTAATGGGGAATTTCTTGGAGCGGACCACATCGAACTCGCTTTCCTCCACCACGTCCGGCATCTGCGTTTCAGCTTCCCCCACCTCGCGGACAAAGGCGTCGGTGCGGAGTCTCTTTGCCAGACGAGTCTTGTTCTTGCGGATCTGGCCTTCGATGGAGTTCACAGCAGCATCAATGGAGGCCAACATGTCGGTGGTGGTTTCCTCAGCCCGGAACCAAGTGCTCCCTGAGTGAACGGTCAGCTCGACGCGGCGGGCCTTTTTTTCTACACGGAAGGTGACAGAGACCTCGGCATCACCCTTGAAGTAGCGGTCTAGCTTGGCTACCTTTTTCTGTGCGTACTCCTTTGTGGACGGCCTGATGGTGCATTTTTTTTCATTTAGCTTCACGTTCATATGATTCAACTCCTTCAGTGTAGTAAGGGGGTTCCCCTTATCCATATCCTACCATATTTTTCACAAAAAGAAAAGAACATTTTATGAACATTCTCCATCTGTAAAAGAGGGGAACCTTCCAAGGGTTTGCGCTCATACGGCTAGCGGCTTACAAAGTGGCGGAGGCGTGGCGAGTCACATGGCAGCTGATGTTGACGGCGCAGGGCAGGCCTGCGATGTGGGTGGCATAGGGAAGGATACGGACGGACAGCGCGGTGACTGTACCCCCCAGGCCCTGGGGGCCGATGCCCAGCCCGTTGATCTTGTTCAGAATCCGGTCCTCCATATCGGCATAATAGGGGTCCTGGTGGTGACCGTCCACAGGGAGGAGCAGGGCCCGCTTAGCGTTCTCCGCGCACAGCTCGAAGTCACCGCCGATGCCAACGCCCACCACCATGGGGGGGCAGGGATTGGCCCCTGCGGCATCGCAGACGGAGACAATCCAATCCTCAATCTCCTCCTGGGAGACAGAGGGCTTAAACATTTTGATCTGGGACATATTCTCGCTGCCAAAGCCCTTGGGGGCCACGGTGATTTTCAGCTGGTCCCCCTCCACCAGGCGGAGGTGAAGCACAGCGGGGGTGTTGTTTTCGGTGTTTCCCCGGCGGATGGGATCAGCAACCACGCTCTTGCGCAGGTAGCCATCCACATAGCCCCGGGCCACGCCGTCATTGACGGCGTCCTCCAGAAGGCCGCCGGTGATGTGGCAGTCCTGCCCCACATCGCAGAACACCACGGCCATGCCGGTGTCCTGGCAGATGGGCAGGCGTTTTTCCGCAGCAAAGGTGTAGTTCTCCACCAGGTCGCCCAGGATGGACTTGCCCACCGGGGACTGTTCTGCCTGGCGGCCGGAGCAGATTGCCTGGCGGAGATCCTCCGTTAAAACGCAGTTGGCTTGGATGCAAAGAGCCCGGACGGCATCGGAAATCTGCTGAAAAGTTACTTCGCGCATTTAAAAAGCGCCTCCTAGGTTCAAATCTGTTGGCCGCCAATAAATACGGCGGTGGTTTTTGCGGACACGTCAAAGGGGTGGCGGTCAAAGACGGCGATATCCGCCTGTTTGCCAGGGGTCAGAGAGCCCACCTGGCGGCTGATGCCTATGATCTCTGCTGGAATCAGGGTGATGGCGGCCAGGGCAGTCTCCTCCTCCATGCCGCCCTTGACCGCAACGGCGGCGGACAGGGCCAGATAGGGAATGGGGATTTCCGGATGATCGGTACAGATTGCCACCTTCAGCCCGGCCTTGGCCAGAATGGCGGGGTTGGCGGGGGTCTGGTTGGAGAGCTCCGGCTTGCTGCGGTCAGTCAGCAGGGGGCCGACAATGACAGGAGCGCCCTGCTTTGCCAGATAATCCGCAATTCGGTGGCCCTCGGTGCCGTGTACCAGCACATAGCGCAGGTTGAATTCCTTCGCAATGCGGATGGCGGTGGCCATGTCATCTGCCCGGTGGGCGTGAAAGTGGGCGGGGATCTCCCTGGTGAGCACGGGGCACAGGCCCTCCAGCTTTGCGTCAAACTCCGGCGCCTCTTCCTCCGGATCTGCCTGGGCCTTTTGCTTTTTGCGGAGGTACTCCTGGGCCTTGGCCAAGTTTTCCCGGATGATAGCGGCGGTGGCCATGCGGGTGTTGGGGGCCTCATCCCGATCCCGATAGCACATCTTGGGGTTTTCCCCCAGGGCGAATTTCATAGCCAGGGGGGCGGAAACAAGCATCTCATCCACCACCGTCCCGGCGGTTTTCAGGGCGGCAATCTGGCCCCCAATGGCATTGGCGCTGCCGGGGGCCACCACCACGGTGGTGACGCCGCCCTGACGGGCCTCTTGAAAATAGCCGTCCAGGGGGTTGATGCCGTCCAGGGCTCGAAGCTGGGGGGTGCAGGGATCGGTGATTTCATTGCCATCCTCGCCCTCGTCCCCCAGGCTGTCTCCGAAAATACCCAGGTGGCAGTGGGCGTCAATGAGGCCGGGCAGGACGTGGCCACCCTGGGCGTCCATTCGGGGTTCCCCCTCCGGGCATTGGTCCATGGGCCCAAGTTTGGTGATAATGCCGTCCTGAAAGCAGACATAGCCCTTCTCAATGACCGGGCCATCAATGGGGTGGATGGTCCCGTTAAAAATAATCATGGGGTTCGTTCTCCTTCGACAAAAGTAGTGATTGACTTTCTCCACCGGGAGGAGTACCATAAAAATGCAGCTCATCCATAAATGGGAAGAGACCGCAAGGCCGGTTCATCTGCGAGACCGGCCTGCCAACCCACCGCCCGGCGACACCGGGCGGATTTTTTTGCCGTGGGGCATTTTTAGAAGAAAATAGCCGCGCAGAGTGGAAGATCTGTGCGGCCAATTTTTCCGGGTATTTGGCGGAGTGCGGGATTAAAAGTTGTTGCGGTTGCGTCCATTGCCCCGACGGCTGCTGCGCTTGTCGTTATAGCGGTTCAGGTCGGACTGACGGCTGTCGGACTCCTGCATGAACCTTTTCAGCTGATCCTCAAAGGAGGCCGGGCCCTTTTCCTGAACGGGAGGAAGGGTCTGGATTCCGCCGCTGTTGCGGGAATAGGCGCGGTTCTGGCCAGAGCGGGGGGCGGAGCCTTCCCGGTCACGGTTTCCGTGGTTTTCCCGTCCTTCGCGGCCGTCGCCGCTGTGCTCATTGCGTTGGCCGCGGCTGCCGTTATAGCGGAAGTGATTTCCGCCTCGCGTGCCTGCCTGTGCAGGGGGCGGAGAGGCTTTTTTAATGGAAAGGTTTATTCTACCGTTTTCGTCGATGTTAATGACCTTGACCTTGACTGCCTGACCCTGGGTGAGAAAATCCTCCACGGCGTTGACATAAGAATAGGCGATTTCAGAAATATGTACCAAGCCGGATTTCCCGCTGGGCAGGGCGACAAAGGCGCCAAACTTTGTAATACCGGTTACCTTTCCTTCCAGAACCGAACCAACTTCGAACTCCATACTGTAAGTTTTATCCTCCTTAAAAGTAAATGCGGGGAAAATTGCAGGGACGGGGAACACGTCCCGTGGCTTTAGTTCGTGATATCGTAAAATACCTTTTCGCCGGGCACCACCAAGCCGAGCTTATAGCGTGCAATTGACTCCAGCTCATCCTCTGCGGTGCCGTTTTCTACGTCGCTTTCCAGTTGGGCGTTGATCTGCTGCTGTTCTTCGATCTGGGTTTGATAGGAAGCCAGGTCGGCCTCCGCGTCCCGAATTTTGCCCCTCAGGTTGAGCAGCATGATCGCCATGTATACCAGCAGAATCACCACCACGATCTTGGTCAGAAAGCCTGCGCGTTTTAGTTTGATTTTTGCTTTCATTTCTGTAAGCTCCTCTGTGTTTTTCGGCTTGCGGGGGAGAGCCCCCTTGATCTTTGAATATCATTTTTATTTTAACCCATTTATTCCAATAATGAAAGACATTTTTTGAGATTTTTGAGATTTTTTAGTAATCCTTTTCACAAAGCGAAAGGGGGCAAAAATATAATGTGCCAGTGTATGTGCCAAATCCGCCAGCAAAAAGCCCAGGCGGAGGATCAGCGGGGAAAGGTAAAGAAAGTACAGCACTCCCCCACCGAACATCGCGATCATCATGTAAATGCGTACCAGGCCGTTCCCTGCCGCCACGGCATAGCAGAACAGTGTGCACACAACCGCCGCCCAGAATAGCATATCCAGCAGCGCCCCTAGAATCTTCCCGCCCAAGCGGAAGCGGATCACCCGCAGGCCGTCGTATAAAATTCCCGTGGCCGCGCCGAGAAGCAGGGCGCCGAAAAAGCTCTGGGCCTGTCCCGGATTGGTAAAGGTCATCAGCGGAACAGGCGGGCAAACAGGCCACCGGCCTGCTCTACTCTGTCCTCATAACTTAGGCTTTCAATGAGCCCCTCCACCTTTAAATCCCCGCCATTCAGGCTCAGCTGCTCAATATGCAGGCCGCTCCCCTGCACCGTCAGGGCCCCTTGGGCGGTGGACAAGATAATGATGGTTTCATCAAACCGTTCCACATCCTCCACACCGGAGATCGTCAGATGCCGGCGGTCCTCCAAAGTCAGACTGTGGGGGGAATCCGGCACGCTTCGTTCTTCAAAAGGCATTTTCCTCATCCTTTCCTTTTTGATAGTATCAACTTATGCCTGCCCCGGTGGGTTTATGCCACGGAAATCAATTTTGAGAAAGGACTCTAAGCAGCATATTAGAATCCAGT